>JAHYJF010000150.1 GCA_019428955.1 Burkholderiaceae bacterium | reverse complement strand
GACCCAAGGAAGCGATTCCGGCCGCACTCCGGAACGCCGGCCTGAAGCAGGAAGACCTGGGCTGGATCGAGTTGAACGAGGCTTTTGCCGCGCAGTCGCTGGCGGTGATCGGCGATCTGGGGCTCAACCCCGAGGTGGTCAACCCCATGGGCGGCGCGATCGCGCTCGGTCATCCTCTGGGCGCGACCGGGGCGATCCGCGCGGCGACACTGCTCTACGGCATGAAGCGCCAGCAGCTCAAGTACGGCATGGTCACGATGTGCGTCGGCACCGGCATGGGCGCCGCCGGCATCTTCGAGCGCATGTAGACGCGGTGTCGGCGCCGAGCGACTTGGTCACGACGCCGCCGTCGCTCGGTGAGGCGGTGCGTTTGCGCACCGCCGACGGGGTCGAGATCGCGGCGCGCTGGCACGAACCGGCAGGGCCGGCGCGGGCAGCACTCGTCGTGGCCGCGGCGATGGGCGTGCGCCAGGATTTCTATGGCGTAATGGCGCGCTGGCTGGCCGGGCACGGCATCGCCGTGCTGACCTTCGACTATCGCGGCATCGGTGACTCGGCGCCGCCGCGAATGCGTGGCTTCTCCGCCGATCTGTTCGACTGGGCGCGGCGCGACGCCGCGGCCGCCCTGGAAGAGGCATTTCGACGCCACCCCGAGGTTCAGGTCCATTGGTTCGGCCACAGCCTCGGGGGGCAAGTCTTCGGCTTGATCCCGGGCCATGAGCGCGTCGCCACGATGATCACCGTCGGGACGGGCAGCGGCTACTGGCGCTGGAATGCGCCGCGCCTGCGGATTCCCGCGCTGTTGCTCTGGTACCTACTGGCTCCGGTCACGATCGCCGTGGCCGGATATTTCCCGGGCGAGCGCCTGGGCACGATCGGCGACATTCCGGCGGGTGCGATGTGGGGCTGGCGGCGCTGGTGCTTGCACCCGCTCTACCTCGGCGGCGAAGGCGAGCCGCTGCGCGCTGAACTGGCAGCGGTCACCCAGCCGGTCGCGGCGCTGCTCTTTCGCGATGACGAGATGATGACCGTCGAGAGCCTGCACCGCCTCTTCGCGCTATATTCAGCGGCGCGGGTGTCATTCCGGGTGCTGGCGCCGTCAAGCTTCGGACTGGATGCGGTGGGTCACTTCGGATTCTTCCGGCAGCGCAACGGCGCGGCGCTCTGGCCGCTGGTGATTGACTGGATCGAGCGGGGCGTACTCCCCGAAGAAATGCGACAGGAGACAGAAGATGGGGATCGGTAGCGAACGTGACGGTGCGGTTCTGGTGTTGCGCTTCGAGCGCCTCGAGCGCAAGAACGCACTGACCGCACAGATGTACGCTGACCTGGCCGACGCGCTCGAGCAGGCAGCTTCCGACGCCCAGACCCGGGTGGTGATAATCGCCGGCGACGAGAACACCTTTACGGCCGGCAACGATCTCGGCGACTTCCTGGCCAACCCGCCCCATGACCCCGATGCCCCGGTGTTCCGTTTCTTGCGCCAGATCGCATCCTTTCCCAAGCCGCTGATTGCGGCAGTGTGCGGACCGGCGGTCGGCGTCGGCACAACCTTGCTGCTGCACTGCGACCTGGTCTATGCCGGCGAGAATGCGCAATTCATCCTGCCGTTCGTCAACCTGGGCGTTTGCCCGGAAGCGGCGTCGACGGTCCTGCTGCCGGCGCTGGCCGGCTATCTGCGCGCCTCCGAAAAACTGCTGCTGGGCGAGCCCTTCGACGCTGCCGAGGCGCGCGAGATGGGTCTCGTCAATCGCGTGATGGCACCCGCCGAGGTCGAGCCCTTTGCCCGCGCCCAGGCCGCCAAGCTGGCCGCCAAGCCGCTCGCCTCGATCCTCGAGACCAAACGCCTGATGAAGCTCCCGGTACAGGAACTGATCGCAGCGACCATGGTCGAGGAGGGCGCGGTGTTCAGCCGGATGCTGAGCGGACCGGCCGCGCGCGAAGCCTTCATGGCCTTCATGCAAAAGCGCAAGCCGGACTTCTCCCAGCTCTGAGTGCTCGACCAGGCAGTGGCGGACCTTGGCGGCGACGGTGGCGCCGCCCAAGCCGGATCACGCGGCCGCCACGCGCCCTTGCGCATCGCGGTACTGGCTGACCAGCTGGGCGACATAGTCGGCGACCGGGGTCTCCTTGTGGACTGCTCCAATCCCCTGGCCGGCACCCCAGATATCGCGCCACGCCTTGATGCCGGCACCCGAGCCGAAGTTCATCTTGCTCGGGTCGCTTTGGGGCAGATGGTCGGGATCGAGGCCGGCGTTGACGACCGACTGACGCAGGTAATTGCCGTGGACTCCGGTGAACAGATCGGTGTAGATGATGTCTTCGGCGCCGGCGGCGACGATCGCCTGCTTGTAGGCCTCGACGGCGTTGGCTTCCCTGGTGGCGATGAAGGGCGAACCGATATAGGCGAAATCGGCACCGAGCGCCCGGGCCGCCAGCACCGCGCCACCGGTGGCGATCGCGCCGGCCAGCGCCAGCGGACCGTCGAACCACTGGCGGGTCTCTTCGACCAGCGCGAACGGGGAGATGGCTCCGGCGTGACCGCCCGCCCCGGCGGCCACCAGGATCAGTCCATCGGCTCCCTTCTCGATCGCCTTGTGGGCGAAGCTCTGGTTGATCACGTCGTGCAGCACGACCCCGCCATAAGAGTGGATCGCGTCGTTGACGTCGGTGCGCGCCCCCAGCGACGTGATGACTATCGGCACCTGGTACTTCACGCACAGCGCGAGGTCGTGTTCGACCCGATCGTTCGACTTGTGCACGATCTGGTTGACCGCGAATGGCGCCGCCGGCCGATCGGGATGTTCGCGGTCCCAGGCGGCGAGTTCGCTGGTGATGCGAACCAGCCACTGCTCGAGCAACTCGGCCGGGCGGGCGTTGAGCGCCGGAAACGAGCCGACGACGCCGGCCTGGCATTGGGCGATGACCAGGTCGGGATTTGAGATGATGAACAGCGGCGAGGCGATCACCGGGATGGGCAGGCTAGGCGCCAGTTCCTTGAGGTTCATGGTCGATTCCGATTGATGAGAGTGAAGAATACTATGGCCCGGACTAACGATGATCGATGAACTCATTGCCTTGGCGCTCGCGCCCTTGCTGCTGGCGCAGGGACGCCGGGCGCGCCGCCTGGCCCAAAGCCTGCCGGAAGCCGCCGGTTCGCGTACCGGCAATTGCGGCACCGGGGCGGCGGCTCTGCGGGTGTTGTTGGTGGGCGACTCGGCGGTAGCCGGGGTCGGTGTGGCGACCCAGGACCAGGCGCTTGCCGGGCAACTGGCGCGGGTGCTCCACGGCGTGCTGCCGGGCACCGTGATCGAGTGGCGGGTGGTGGCGCGCTCGGGCGTGAACACGCGCCAAGCGCTGGCGATGCTGGCCGCCGAAGAGCCGGAGCAGTTCGATCTTGCGGTGGTGGCCCTGGGCGTCAACGATGTGACCGCGCGCGTGTCGATCGGCACCTGGCTGGCGCGCATCGGGCAGCTGGTCGAGCAGATCCGGGGCGACTGGGGAGCGCGCCAGATCTGGCTCTCCGGCTTGCCGCCGATGCATCGCTTTCCGTTGCTCCCGCAGCCGCTGCGCTGGTTCCTGGGGCGCCGGGCGCGGCGTTTCAGCACCGCGCTCGGCGCCTGGGCCGCGCGGCGACCCGGCCTGCACTATGTGGCGCTGCCCGACATGACTAATCCGACGCTGATCGCCGCCGATGGCTTCCATCCGGGGCCGGGAGCGGTGGCAATCTGGGCGTGGGCGCTGGCGCGGGACATCGCGACTCATTTTGACAGGGTGAGTCCGGTGGTGGTCTCGGCAGCTTGCGGTTAAGCCCCAGGGCATGGTTGCTGGTCCGGCGCCCGCAACGTACCATGTCCGTGCGCTTTCTTGAACCATCTGAGCCGGGGTTTCGGGGGCCTAAAGGCGTTTTCGGCCTCGGTTTGCGATGATAAGGAGGCGAGTGATGGAGCGGGACAGCCACTAGCGTTCTTGAGTTGGATCGAACGGAAACTTTCGACCTTCAAGGCCCGAAATCATGCGCAGCTATCGTCCAGGTCCCCTGCGCAGGGGGCGCGCACCACCGGCGCGGCAGGGAATGCCGCGGGGTCCGGGGATCGGGCCGGGCACAGCCATGACCGAACGCGCCTGGGGCCTGTATGTCGACGCCGGGATCGCCTGCGTGCGCATCCAGGGGCGCGACCGGACCGGACGAATCGTGCTCGACCGGGTGGTGCCAGCCGATGGCGAACTCGCGGCGGAGGTCGCCACCGATCTGGAGGGCCTGTCTTCAGCGGGCGTCGAAGCGCCGCTCTACGTGCGCGGCAAGCTGGCGCCGATGGTGCGCAGTGCCATCGGCCGCGGCGCGGTCTTCCAGCCGGCGGCAGCCTCCTGGCTGGCGGCGCGCCAGATGATGGGCCAACCGGCCAACGCGGCGCTCGCCAGGATCGCACTGGTCGAACTCTCCGCCTCGGGCTACCTGGTGCTGGCGGTCGACCGCGAGGGCGCGCTGGTTGACGACCTGCTCACCGTCAATCCGCGCTGCGGCGCCGGCTCGGGCGTCAATCTCGACCGCGTGCTCCAGAAGTTGGGTCTGGAACGCGACGACGTCGACCGCCTGCTCGCACCATTTCTCGGCGCGGCCGGGGCCGAGCAGCGGCGCCAGGTGCTCGTGCGTGCCGACCGCTGCGGTGTCTTCGCTTCGTCGGCGACGATCTCGGACAAGAACCAGGGCATCCCGCTCGACATGGCGCTGGCCGTGACGCTGAAATCCGAGGTGCTCAAGGCCTGCCGCAAGCTGCCGGCCGGTTTCAGCAAGGTTTGTCTCACCGGTCGGGTTTTCAGGTGGCAGTTCGCCCGTGATTGCGCGGCCGACTTCCTGATCACCACCGGCGTCAGCGAGATCGTTGCCGACCCCGACAACGACGCGGTCCTCGACGCGCTCCACGATCTCGTCGCCCGCCTGGGACCGGCGGCGATCGCGCAGCCCGATACCAGGGTGCAGCGCACACCAGCGACGCTCGAATACCCGGCATTCCGGGAATTGCGGCGGCGCTACGAGGACGACCATCGTTTCCTGCGACTCGCCGATGAAGCCGTCTCCGGTGTCAGCGCTGCGCGCCCGGTGCTGATGGGACTGGACGTCGGCTCGACCATGGCCAAGGTGGCGCTCGCCGACGCCGAGAGTGGCGAGATGCTGCACCTCGCCGCGTACAGCAATTCGGGCGACACCATCCAGACGGTCAAGCGGGCGTTCGAAGCTCTGCTCGAGGTGAACGGCGCCACCTTGGCGGTGCGCGGCATCGGCGTCACCGGCTCGGCGCGGTTCCAGGTCCAGCAGGTTCTCGAGCACATCTACCCCGAGTTGAGCGGCCGGATCTCGGTGCTGGTCGAGAACTACGCCCACGCACGCGGCTCGATCGACTGTGCGCGCGCGCACATCCGGCGGCTCAAGTCGGCCGGCGTCACCGGAGTGCGCGAGGACCTCTGCATCCTGGTCGATATCGGCGGCGAGGACACCAAGATCTCGACCATCGCGCTGGCCGAGGCTGAATTGTTCAACAACGCCATGAACCTGAAGTGCTCTGCGGGCACCGGCAGCCTGATGGACACGCTCGCGGCAATGCTCAGCATCCCGAGCGTGGCGCAAGCCTGCGCCGAAGCGGCCGAGGCGCCGCGCGCCCAGTTCATCAATGCCACCTGCGCGGTGTTCCTGATGGAAAACGCCCGCAAGCTCCAGGCCCAGGGCACGCCGCGCTCGGAGATCCTCGCGGCGGCCAACTGGGCGATCGTCGAGAACATGGCGCGCACCCTGTGGAATCAGGTTGATCTGCCGGCGGATTGCGTGGTGCTTCTCCACGGCCAGACCATGCTCTCCGACCCGCTGCCGCTGGCGGCCACCCACCGCCTGCAGTCGCAGGTGGCCGGCCGCGCGTTCGCGCTGGTGCCGCCGAACCCCGGTCACCGGGCCTGTTTCGGGCTGATCGGCACGTTGCAGCAGGCGGCGCCGGAGGGTGACGTGACGATCGGATTGCAACGCCTGATCGCGACCAGTTTCGACAAGAAGATCGTAGTCTGCAACGGTGCGGTGTGCAGCGACAAGGCGTCGAGCTGCAATCGCGCCTCGCTTACCTGCCGCGACGGCGGCGGCGCCAAGATGTTTTCGTTCACTCTCGGCGGCTGCAGCGGCATCAACGAGTTGCTGGCGCGCAAGAAGAATTCTCCCGCCGTCTCGCCGGTGCGCGATACCTACAAGGAAATCTGGGACTTCTTCGAGCGCAGCCATCCGCGCAGCGACGACCCGCAGCGCCTGGTGATACCGCGCAGCTTCTGCGTCTCGGAGTGGGCCGGCCTGCTGGCCGATCTGCTGCAGCGCCTCGGCGTCCCGGTGCATGTCGACAACGTGCTCGAGTCCGATATCGCGCGGGCCCAACCATTGTTCAATATCGACAGCTGCGCACCGCAGATCGGCGCCGTGGGCCAGTTCGGCAGGCTCGCCCAGGAGCCCCACGGCATGATCCTCGCGCCCCAGATCGACTTCCTGCCCACTGACGGCACCGGCCTGGGGCGCACTTGCACGGTCAACCAGGGCGGTGTCGCGGTGGCGGCGAACCTGGCGCGTCAGGCGCACCCCGAGGCACGCTTTCACTTGTTCAATCTCGATCTCTCGCGCCTCGATCCGGACGCCCTGTGCCTGCAACTGGAGGAGAGATTGCAGCCGTTGTTCGCGCATTACGCTCTGGCGCCCAGCGCTGCGCAATTGCACGCCGCGGTTGCCGGTGCGATCGAATCACACGAGCGCTTGCGCCTCGCTGCGGCCGACTTCGCCGCCGACCTGATCGAAGAGGCGCTCGCCAAGGGTGTGCGCGTTGCGCTTGTCGTTGGGCGTGAGTATGTGCTAACTCCAGGAATATACGACAGCCATGTCCGGAGGCTGTTGCGCGACAAGCAGATGGCGGCGATTCCGTCCTATGTGCTGGACGTCAAACTCGATCTCCGCTTTGGCCACATCTACTGGCGTAACCCGCAGGCCGTGGTGACGATCATCGACGCAGTCGCGCGCCGGCGCCTGCACCGGCGGCTACGCCACGCGCGCCTGGCCGCGCTCTTCGAGCGGATCGAAGCCGGCGCCGACCTGGTGCCGGTGGTGCAGGTCTCAACCTTCACCTGCGGGCCCGATTCGACGGTTACGCCGGTCGTCGCCGAGATCATGAAGCAGCGCCCGTTCCTGGTGATCCAGTCCGATGCGGTGCTCAAGGAACTCGCCCATCTCGAAAATCGGGTCAACACCTACGTCAAGCAGCTGGAACTCGGGCTGCACGCCAGGATCGCAGGCGCCGACGCGACGCCGTTCGAGATTCTCGCGCTCGACCAGCTCAGCATGGACGCGCCGCTCGATGTCCAGGGCGATGTCATCTACATTCCGACCCTGGCCGACAATCGCGGGGTGACGGCGGCGCTGCGCGCCGCCGGCTTTACCTGCATCGACAACTATGATGCCGACTACGACCTGCACGCTCTGGTCAAGCAAGGCCGCAAGGCGGCCGGCGACGCGGTCTGCGCGCCGCTGGCGGCGGTGTACGGTGACCTGCTGCGGGCAGTGGCCGATTTTGCTCGCCGCCAGGGCTCCGGCGACCCGCTCTACGTCGGTCGTCGGCGGCTGATCTATTTCGACAACAAGGGGCTCGGTCCCTGCCGCCAGGGACAGTATCTCGAGGTCCACAAGGTGCTGGCGCAGCGCGACCGCCTGGCGCCGAGCGCTGCCGGCTGTCAGGCGCCGGGGCCCAGGCTGCAATTCATGATCGGCAGCGAGCACAGCGGCTTCAACGTCGGTGTCGAGGATTGGGTGATGGTCCGCATCTACCTCGGCGTGATCATGCAGGCGGTACTGCAGCAACTGTATTTCCGGGGCGCCGAATGTCGCGACCACGACGACTACCAGCTCTTCCTGCGCGACTACGAGGGGTTGCGCGCCACCGTCTACCGCACGCTCGAGGGGTTCCGCGGGCCGGGAGCGGGGTGGCGCCGCGCCCTTGGTCTGGTGGCGGGCGTACCGCCGCTGGCGGTAGCCGTCAAGTTCTTCGCCTATGGTCTGCATGACGGCAAGCTGCGGCAAGCGCTGCGCGCCTTCGCGCGCCGCTGGCCGCCTGCCGAGAGCTCGGAGGACCGACTCGAGGTGGCGATCAGCGGCGAGGTCTACATGCGTGTCGCCCAGTCCGAGGAGATTTTCCGCTCGCTGCTGGCCAATCTCGGATTCCGGCGCGTGCGCCTGGTGGCCAGCCCGATCTGGTCCTATTGCGAGTACCTCATCGACGAGACCGCCGAGTTGAGCCGGGATGCTTCGCTGCGCGCCGCGAGCGGCAAGCGCCAGGGCATGGTCGGCGATTGGAATGCGATGCTCGGTGGCGAGCGCGCGCTGCGGCGGCGCACCGAGGGTTGGCGATTCCTGCTGCGGCGGGTTCTGGCCAGCCCACTCTATCGCGCCGCCCGGGTGCCGATGCCGCCCTCGACCAAGGGGCTGATCGAGGATGGCCGCAAGGTGCTGCCGACCATGCGCCCGATCGGCGAGCTTCTGCCCTATATCGGCGAGACGGCGCACGAGTTGCGCGGGGGCGCGCAGATCGTGCTCAACGTGGCCCCGCAGGGCTGCATGGTGTCTTCGATGGGCGAGTTGCTCACGCCCGCCATTCGGCAACTCGAGCCCGGCAGCACTGACGGACGCATCCAGCACCTCTTCTCCGCCGAGGGCGATATTGAC
>JAHYJF010000149.1 GCA_019428955.1 Burkholderiaceae bacterium | reverse complement strand
GCCTGAGAGCGCCTGGCGCTGGCCCAGCTTTTCCCCGGCCGAAATCGCCTGCCGCGGGACCGGGGCGATCAAGATCAACACCGAGGCGATGGACAAGCTGCAGTCCCTGCGCAACCGCCTCAGCAAGCCGCTGATCGTCCGCTCCGGCTATCGCAGCCCCAGCCACAACCGCGCCGTGGGCGGGGCCCCGTCCTCGAAGCACATGCTGGGCACGGCCTTCGACATTGCCATGTCGAACCACGATCCCGCAGCTTTCATGGCAGCGGCCCGCGCCGTCGGCTTCCTCGGCTTCGGCACCTATCCCCGCTCGGGCTTTATGCACATCGACCTTGGGCCCGCGCGGTCTTGGGGTGAACCATTCGCAGTCCGCGCCACGCCCTTCGTGGCGGAAATTCCGCCTGCCCGCGAAGTGCTGGCCGAGAGCCGCACCCTGAAAGGCGGCGGTGCAGCAGGAATCGCCACTGTCGGCGCAGCCGGTGTCGAAGTCGCCCAAGATGTCTTGGCAGAAACTCAATCCGCCATCCTGCCTCTGGTGCCCTATCTCGACACCCTCCGCTGGATGTTCATCGTCGTGGCGCTGATCGGCATCGCAGTCGCCATCCATGCCCGGATCGATGACTGGAAGCGGGGCCAGCGCTGATGGGCTGGATCACCGCCCTCCTCGCCAGCAGCCCGGCGCGCAAAGCGCTGGGCCTCCTGTTGCCCGCCTTCACAATCGCTCTGTTCCTGCTGAACCTCCGCCGCGCCGGTGAACGCGCCGGTCGGCTGGAAGAACGGCTTTCAACATCGGAGAGAACACATGAAATCCAACGCCAAATGCTGGACGCCGCGAGCCGCCGCCCCGCTGATCGCGATGCTCTGGCTCAGCGCCTGCGCGACGGGCGGTTCTGACGCCCATGCGCCTTGCCCGTCTGTCGTCGAGTATACTACCGCCGATCAAGCCCGTGCCGCAGCCGAAATGTATGTGCTGCACGAAGGTGGAGTCGTGATTCGTATGCTCAGCGACTATGCTGTCCTACGAGATCAGGCGCGCGCGTGCCGATGAAAACTCAATCATGGCGTGAGGAGGCCTCGGTACAGCATTTCACCAAGGACGCATCGAAGGGCTTGTGCTTTCGACTAATTGTGCTGAGGCAACCCTCCTGCCTGCGCCGAGGGTTGGAAATTTCAACTTCCGGCTATAGCGTTGTCCGACAGCACCGATTGAGGGCACAGCGTTGAAGTTCATACGAATCATTTTTTTCTACGTCGTTTTTTTTGTGATTGCGTTGATCATCGCTGCGATGTTCTTCAAGCCCGGCAATGAGGGCTTCCTCGTGCTTTTTTCGTTCATTGCCCCAGGCATAATGGTCTGGTTGTACGAGAGGCGCCGCGCACGTCGACTAGAACCCAAAACCAACCCGCAACCCGAGTCACAGACCGCAGCAAGCCATCAGAGCACGATCAGGCAGCGATCAGCGGCGATGGCGCATGCATCTCCTACCCTCAATCAAGCTCGAAATGCGGATGTTGCGCCAAGGTTCAGCACAGCCCAGCCTGCACCTGCGGCGACTACTGTGTCTACTCGACATCAAGGTTGGGTCCCCAAAGATCAAATCGTTTCAGTTCGTGGTCGAGATATTCGCGGAATGGTTTATGTCGGAACTCCACCAACTTCGAATAGGCACGGCTATGGTGAGAAATGTCGTGCTTACATCGACCCCTCTCTTCCAGTTGCTCGAGAAGGGAACGACAAGTCCGGATCAGGCATGTCCTATTGGCCGGGCTACTCGTCCATTCCACCAGAGTGTCGCGCAACTTATTTGGACTGGCTGGCGGGAGGCGCCAATGACGGCTCCTATAACCCTGGATACATGTTCTTGTATTTTTATGGGTTGGAGCGAAGGTTCTTCCTTGATGATCCGACCCGCGAAGAAAAGCGCCAGCTTCTTGCTGAGGCGCGTCGCTTGTTTGAGGTCTTCGCAGAGAACCGCTCAGCGCAACGCTACTTGGGCGATTTCATTGAGTTCGCCATCGCGGCAACCACCGAAATTGACACCATCCCACCCGTATTCATCAACCCCGGTTGGGATTTGCCTTTTTCGGTAAAGCTGGCCATCGGAGCGCGGCTGCAAAAGGGTGAAAATTTAGACGCGAACTGGGTCTTGAGCTGGTTCCTATGTCATCCCGAGAAGAACTTGCGTACATCAGCAAAGCGGTGTCACGATGAGTTCATTGCCCTTTTTCAGCTCCGCTTTGAGCAGCGCTTTCCTCAGGGCCTGAAGGTGACAAAGCCGAGACCGGCTTTGAAGGCCAGCTACCAGGCAGCATCGCGCGAGTTCGATGCAACGGTAAGCCCTTCCGTCAACGAAAAGCCAGTCCCGGATATTTCCGGTCTGCGCAAGCCCATAGAAATTGCCCAAGAAATTGCCGATGAGGTCATGGAAGACCTCGAAAAGTTCAGCCGATACCTTGGTCGGAACCCCGAGGGGCGTGGCAGTGTCGAGGCGCATGCTCTTCTTCCACAGGATTTACGACGTCTCTTTCCATCCGATGAATTGGAAAAGATCAGGTCATGGGCAGCGAGCATTACAGCATCGGGCGGCTTGGTGCCGGTAGGCGATGTCCTTGAGCGGCTTGAGGGCGAGCGTCCTGAGAAACCCGGCAAGCGCCAACTCACGGGTGCTGCCGATGCTTTGGCGCGAGTTGGCTTTGGGCTAGCTCCGGATCCGCGCTTTGCACTGCGGTCCCCAACCATTGGCGAACCAGTAGTCCTGTTCGATCTGGGCGGCCCTGTGGAACAGCTGGAAGATGTCTCGACATCATACAAGGCGGCGCTGATGGAACTGGCACTGGCATCGTTCGTCGCTCACGCGGATGGTGTCATCTCCGACCATGAAAGGAACGCACTTGAAAAACAGGTCCAGTCGGTAAGCGGACTGACAGATCACGAACAACGGCGCCTGCGCGCAAACCTTGCATGGTTTGTCGCCGTTCCACCAGACATGGCGCTCTTGCGGCGCAAGCTTAAGGAAACGGGCCCTGAGCAGCAGTCTGCCATCCGGGCCGCGTTGGTGTCCGCAGCCCACGCTGATGGGATCGTAAAGCCAGAGGAAGTCGCCGAAATCGAAAAGGTCTATCGTGCCCTCGGCCTCGACCCGAACCTCGTTTACTCCGACCTGCATGCTGGTGAGGTAGCTGATGCACCCACACGCGTGCGTGCTGCGCAGCCCGGCGCTCCAGGTGAGAAGATACCAAGTGAACCCACAACAACGCCACAGAAGCTCGATGCCGCACGTATCGCCAGCATCCGGCAGGACACTGATCGGGTCTCGGCAGTTTTGGCCGATATTTTCACGATGGACCCACAGGAAGACGAAGAAGACGAGGCTGTGCTCCGGTCGCCACTTGCCGGTCTTGATGCAAAACATACTGCGCTGATCCGAGAGGTAATTTCCCGTCCACATTGGACAGAAGAAGAGTTTTCAGAATTGGCTGCGCGTCATGGCTTGATGGTGGCCGGTGCGTTGGAGACGATAAACGAATGGGCCTTTGGGGCGCATGACGAAGCCCTTTTGGACGAGTATGAGGGCTATGACGTGTCCCCAGATATCGCGGACGCGCTGGCGGATGCGTTCGAGAAGGAGAACTGAGATGTCGAGATTGAAGCCTCGGGAGCGGGACGCGATTGTTCAGGCCCTTCGCGCCGGAGTGGTGCCAAAACTCGGTCTTCGGCATATCCAGGTCGGGCGCGTCCGCGAAATCGAAGAGCTGGTCAAGGACATGGACCGGATCGCTGATGGCGGCGCGGCCATTCGGTTCATTATTGGTGAATACGGATCGGGCAAGACCTTCTTCATGAACCTGATCCGGTTGATCGCACTCGAAAAGGGTATGGTCGTCATGTTCGCCGATCTCGCCCCGGATCGTCGCATTCACGCCACTGGGGGGCAAGCCCGCGGCCTCTATGCGGAAATGGCGCGGAATTTTTCGACCCGGACCAAGCCAGACGGTGGAGCTATGGCCAGTGTTGTCGAGCGTTTTGTATCTCAGGCAAATAGGGACGCCGAGGTGGCAGGACAGCCAACCGGCACCATGATCCGGCAGCGCCTCGGCCACTTCGAGGAACTAACCGGCGGTTTTGACTTTGCTGAGGTGATACGTCGATACTGGGAAGGCCATGAGACCGGAAACGACGAATTGACCTCGGCCGCACTGCGTTGGCTCCGAGGTGAATATGCGACTCGGACCGATGCGCGCAAGGCGCTTGGCGTGCGGACAATCATCGACGATGCAAACGTCTATGACCACCTTAAGGGCACCTCGATTTTTGACCATTTCCGTTGCCGCGCAGCGGATGCGTGTTGCCTCAAGCGGAAGGGATGCAGTCGGTTGGCGGGCCGGTGCCCCGGGACGGTCACGGCGCGACACCTTTCGCGCCCGGTTTTTCCGGCCTTGCGGCCTGATCTGGTCGCTGGTTTGCCCGGTGTTCATGCCGGGCATGGGTTAATGCGGCGCAACTGGACGAGGCGGCGCATGTTGTAGGCAAGGTTCTTCATCCCGATCTTCGCCTTGGCCCGCACCATGCCGATCGTGCGCACAAGCGTGCCGCCCATGTCGTTGGTCTGCGCGCCGAAGACATGTTCGACGCGGACCCGCACCGAGGATTTGGTCCGGTTGCTGCCCTTGGCCTGTTCGATCAGCGGCTTGCCCCGCTTGCCCTTGCGGTGAATGTGGCTGGTCAGCTTGCGCGCCCGCAGCTTGCCCTCCATTTCCTCGGACCGATAGGCTGAATCCGCCCAGACGCCGGAGCCGGTGTTGCCCCGCATCAGCAGGTGATCCACCACCTGACTGTCATGCACGGCTGCGTCAGTGACGTCATAGCGGCGCACCAGCTTGTGCTTTCGGTCCACGTTCACATGGTTCTTGTAGCCGTAGTGGGACTTTCCGTGCTTCTTCGTCCAGCGCGCATCTGTATCCTTCTGCGACCGCTTTGCCGGCTTGTCGGCCCAGTCCTCGGGCACCTCGCCGCTCTTGATGGTCTTGTTTTCATCGCGGGTGTTGCGGTTCTTTGGCACCGGCACGATGGACGCATCCAGTATTTGACCGCCCCGGGCGATATACCCCTGCCGCGCCAGATAGCCGTCGAACTGGCTGAACAGCGCCTCCACCATGCCCGCCTGCGCCAGCCTCTCGCGGTAGAGCCAGACGGTCTTGGCATCCGGCACACGATCCTCCAACCCAAGGCCAAGGAACCGCATGAACGACAGCCGGTCGCGCACCTGATACTCGATCTGGTCGTCGGACAGGTTGTAGAGGGCGCTCAGCACCAGCGCCTTGAACATCACGATGGCGTCGATCGGCTTGCGCCCGGCGCGCGATTTGCGCTCGGCATCCGGCTTGCGCCAAACCCCCTCAAGCGTTGGCCGGAATTCCTCCCACGGCACCACAGCGTCAATCTCGAGCAGCGGGTCCCTCTTGGCGTCCAGGCTCGCATAGCGGTCTGAAAGATCAAAGAAACCCATCTGCGCCATCGTCATACCCCATGCTGCGGACCGCCGAAGCCATCATACCGCGGCGGCACATTCCAGGCAATTTTTCGAGGTGCCCAATAAATTAACCGAACTCGGGACCTGGGACGAGGCGCTGCTGTCGGCGGAACTGAACGATCTGCTGGCCGACGACTACGACCTGTCGCTGGTCGGCTTCTCCGACGGCGAGCTGGACAAGCTGCTGGCTTTCGATCCGGACGGGGGCGGTGAAGAAGAAGGTGGCGCCGGGGGCTCCGTGCCGCCGGTGACCATCCCCGAACCCCCTCGAAATCCGGCCTCGCGCACCGGCGATCTGTGGATCCTCGGGGATCATCGATTGCTGTGCGGTGACAGCACCAGTTCCGCCGATGTGCGCCGCCTGATGAACGGCGAGCGGGCGATCCTGTTCGCGACCGACCCACCTTATCTGGTCGATTACGACGGCTCGAACCATCCCACCCGCAACAAGATCCCATGGGCAGGTGGACGGCGACCGACTCGGTGACAGAGTGGGGTTGTTCATCCGACCAATCACCCTGGAGCCGATCATGAAAACCACAACCGACCGCCCCGCAGAATTGACCGTCATCCGCACCGATCTTGGAGCGATCTTCGTCTCGCTGGAACTCAGCCGCTTGAGCTGGGTTGTCACCTCGCTCCTGCCGGGTGGCGGCGAGAAGATGTCGCGCCACAGCGTTCCGGGCAGCGACATCGCCAGCCTGATGGCGCGCTTTTCCCAGCTCCGGGAGAAGGCGCAAGGGCGCGCAGCATGCGATTTCCCGATTATCGTGATCCAGGAGGCCGGGCTCGACGGCTTCTGGATTCACCGCGTGCTGCAGAAGGAAGGCATCGAGAGCCACGTCGTCGATCCCGCCTCGATCGCCACATCGCGGCGCCGACGCCGGGCGAAGACCGACCGGCTCGATGGCGAGACGCTGGTCCGGACCCTGCTCGCCTTCAAGCGCGGCGAGCCGAGGGTCTGCGCCATGGTGCGGGCGCCGGGCCCGGAGGACGAGGATCGCCGACGCATCACCCGCGAGCGCAAGGTGCTGATTTCGGAGCGGGTCGAGCATGTCAACCGGATCAAGGGCCTGCTGTTCGCGCAGGGCATTTCGGGCTACGAGCCATTGCGCCGGGATCGCCGCACCCGGCTCGACGCGTTGCGCACAGGCGACGGCCGCGCCATGCCGCCGCATCTGAAGGCGCATATCCTGCGCGAGCTCGACCGGCTGGAGCTTCTGCTGACGCAGATCACGGTGGTGGAAGCCACGCGCGACGCCGTGCTCGCCGAGGAGCCGCAGGACCGCGAGACACCTGCCGCAGCGAGGATGCTGCTGGACATCAAGGGCATCGGACCCGAGTTCGCCGCGCTTCTCGACCTGCTGGCCATCAAGGGCGCCATCGTCACCATCGTCGTCATGGGGTGCCAGAAGAAGATCGCCGAAAAGATCATCGCCAAAAAGGCCGATTACGTCTTCGGTCTCAAGGGCAATCAGGGCAGCTTGCGTGCCGATGTGGAACTGCTGTTTGCCGAGCAATATGCGCTTGATTTCAAAGATATGGCCGTCTCCCGTGCCACCACGACCGATGCCGGACACGGCCGTATCGAGAACCGCAAAGTCTTCGCCACGGACGATATCGACTGGTTGACGCAGCGCCATCAATGGAAGGGGTTGCGCTCCATCGTCATGGTGCTGTCCACGCGCGAGACGGCCAGAGAGCGCGAGACCGAACGGCGCTATTACATCTCCTCGCTGCCCGCCGACGCCGAAAAGCTGGCGGCCACCATCCGCGCTCATTGGGGCGTCGAGAACGCACTGCACTGGGTGCTCGACGTCAATTTCCGCGACGACGACTGCCGCATCCGCAAGAAAAACGCCCCGGCCAATTTCACATCCGTCAAGCGCGCAACTCTCAATGCGCTGCGAAAAGCACCCGGCAAGGACAGCCTCAAATCCAAGCGCCTCATCGCAGGATGGGACGAAAACTACCTCGCCAAAATCCTCGAAAACATTTGAGGTCAATTCATTCGATTCCCCTGTGTTTCGCGCCGCACCGCAGGAAAGGCCCACCTTGTTTGCTCTGCGGCAAGGCCACAGTGCGGGGCTGCGGCGAATTGCCCCAGCCCTGCTTCAGCGTCGCTTAACGAAAGTCAAGGAGGCGCCGTGGCTGCGGGAACATGGTCCGCCCAGACCACAGCAAACAGGAGGGTTCGCGATGAGCACGTCTAACCGGGACACCAGAGCACGGCTGCTATCAAGCGCCGTCGCAGCGCTTGCACTTGTCGCAGGCCCCGCCTTTGCGCAAGGAGGCGCGGTCATGCCGACCCTCGCCCAGATCGGGGTCGAAATCGATGGCCGCGCGGCGGATGACGCGGTGATGACCGCCGATGAATTCGCGCATGGCACACAGATCTATTTCGAGCGTTGCGCGGGCTGCCATGGCGTGCTGCGCAAAGGCGCCACCGGCAAGCCGCTGACAACCGATCTGACGCGCGAAAATGGCTATGACTACCTGAACACCTTCATCACCTACGGCACTGCCGCAGGGATGCCGAACTGGGGCACCTCGGGCGAGCTGTCCGAGGCCGACATTGACCTGATGTCGCGCTATTTGCTGGTCGATCCGCCGACGCCGCCGGAATGGGGCATGCCCGACATGCGGGCCAGCTGGAAAGTGCTGGTAGCCCCCGCTGACCGCCCGACCCAGAAAATGAACGACATCGACATTGACAACCTGTTCTCGGTCACGCTGCGTGATGCCGGGCAGGTGGCGCTGATCGATGGCACCAGCTACGAGATCATGGCGGTGATCGATACCGGCTATGCCGTGCACATCAGCCGTGTTTCGGCCTCGGGGCGCTATCTGTTCGTGATCGGTCGCGACGCCAAGGTGGTGATGATCGATCTGTGGATGGAAACTCCAGCCGCAGTCGCCGAAATCAAGGTCGGCATCGAGGCGCGCTCGGTCGAGACCTCGAAATTCGAAGGCTACGAAGACCAGCTTGTCATCGCCGGCGACTATTGGCCGCCGCAATATGTGATCATGGATGGTGACACGCTCGAGCCGCTGAAAATCGTCTCGACGCGCGGCAACGTCTATGACGAACAGGTGTTCCACCCCGAGCCCCGCGTCGCCGCGATCGTCGCCTCGCACTACCGGCCCGAGCTCATCGTCAACGTCAAGGAAACCGGCAAGATCCTGCTGGTGGTCTATACCGACCTGAAGAACCT
>JAHYJF010000148.1 GCA_019428955.1 Burkholderiaceae bacterium | reverse complement strand
TCCGGTGCGGCGGGGCTGCGGCTCGGTAGAATCAGCGGATTATGTTCAACCAAACCGATCATCACTGGATGGCGCGTGCCCTGGAACTGGCGGCGCGCGGACTCTACACCACGACACCCAATCCGCGCGTCGGCTGCGTGATCGTGCGCGCCGGCGAGGTAGTGGGCGAGGGCTGGCACGCGCGCGCCGGCGAAGCCCACGCCGAGGTAGTCGCGCTGGCCCAGGCCGGCGGTCGGGCGCGCGGCGCCGATGTCTACCTTTCCCTGGAGCCTTGCAGTCATTTCGGGCGGACCCCGCCGTGCGTCGACGCGCTCATCGAGGCCCAGGTGGCCCGGGTGATAGTTGCGATGGAGGATCCCAATCCCCAGGTCGACGGCCGCGGGCTCGAGCGCTTGCGCGAGAGCGGAATCGAGGTGCGCTGCGGCCTGTTGCGCGACGAGGCCCACGAGCTCAACGTCGGTTTCTGCACGCGGATGACGCGGGGTCGGCCCTGGGTGCGCGTCAAGGTGGCGGCCAGCCTCGATGGCACTACCGCGCTGGCCAACGGCGTCAGTCAATGGATTACCGGACCCGAGGCACGCGCCGACGGTCACGCCTGGCGGGCACGAGCGTGTGCGATTCTCACCGGGATCGGCACGGTGCGCGCCGACGATCCGCGCCTCGACGTGCGGCTGGTCGCGACCGAGCGCCAACCGCGGAGGGTTCTGGTCGACTCGCTGCTCGCGGTCGATGTCGATTCCCGCCTGGTGCGCGCCGGCAACCTGCTGATCGCCACCGCGGCGAGAGGGTTGGTCGAAAAGGAGCGCGAGCTTCGTGACCATGGCTGCGAGATCGTTCACCTCCCTGACCGCAATGGCCGGGTCGACCTGCCGGCGCTGATGCGCGAGCTCTCGAGCCGAGCGTTCAACGAGATCCATGTCGAGGGCGGCTTCCGGCTCAATGGCGCACTGCTCGCCGCCGCCTGCGTCGACGAATTGCTGGTCTACTTGGCGCCCACATTGCTGGGGCCGGGGAACGGCATGTTTGCGTTGCCGCCGCTCGAGCGCCTCGACGACGGCGCCAGGCTGCGGATTACTTCGGTAGCGAGCGTCGGCGCTGATGTGCGCATCGTCGCGCGCTTCGGTGGGGACGGCGGTGATGGTGGTCCGGCGGCGGCAGCGTCGCCGCGTGGGCCGGTATCGGCGAGCTAGGACATTCTTACAAGAGGGAGATGGCCGATGTTCACGGGAATCGTCGCGGCGCGGGGCCGGATCGAAAAAGTCGAGTCGCTTGCCGGCTCCGGCAATGACGGTGCTGCCGGGCTGCGTTTGACGATAGCGGCAGCAGAGTTGGGCGTCGACGATCTCGGGATTGGGGATTCGGTGGCCATCCAGGGAGCCTGCATGACGGCGATCGCGGTCCGGGACAACAGTTTCGTGGTTGAAATATCGGCCGAGAGCCTCTCGAAGACGGTCGGGCTGGACCGGCCCGGCGAGGTCAATCTCGAGAAGGCCATGCGCCTGTCCGACCGGGTGGGCGGGCATCTGGTGACCGGGCACGTCGACGGGCTAGGGGAGGTGGTTCGTTTCGAGCCGGTGGGCGAAAGCTGGGCCCTCGAGATCGGCGTCGCACCGGCGCTGGCGCGCTATTTCGCCTACAAGGGCTCGGCTGGCGTCAACGGCGTGAGCCTGACGGTCAACAACGTCGAGGACCGCGCCGAGGGCACGGTGTTCTCGATCAACCTGATCCCGCACACCATGGCCGTCACCACCCTGGGCGCGCTCAAGGTCGGTGACCGGGTGAACCTCGAGGTGGACCTGATGGCCCGTTATGTCGAGCGGATGCTGGGACAGGTCCAGCTGCCGGGGCGCTGAGCCCTTGCTCAGAGGCCGGTGGCGCGGGCCGGCGGCGCCGGCGTCGAGCGCTCGAGCAGTTCGTCGAACAACTTCGCGGCGGCGGCGATCGCTGACGGGTCGCGGTCCAGCGCCGCGAAGCCGCGATCGAAGTGCGGCCGGCGCAGCACCACCGACTGGTCGATGATCACCACGCCCAGCGCATAGCTGCGAATCTCGGGCTCGGTTTCGCGGACCTGCAGGCGGGGCGCAAACCGTTCGATGATCGCCGGCAAGCGCACCGCCCGGCCTTCGAGCGCACTGCTGTCATGCAGGATCAGGATTGCCCTGGTGAATTGGCTGCGGCGCAGGAAGGCGTCGAGCGCGGCACAGAATTCGGCTGAGTCGAGGTCCCAGAAGCCGGCGTCGCGTTCGAACAGGCGCAGCTCCTGGTGGGCGTTACCAAGCTCGGCAATGAGCGCGGCGCGGGCGCTGGCCCGATCTTCAAGCCTCTGGTAGGCGCTGGTGGCGTCGGGATCCATGATGATAGTATCGCGCGGACCGCGGTTTCGCGCGAGCATGGCGGCAGCGTAAAATGCCGGGATGTCTACCGCTACCACCTCTGAAATAGTCGCCGAGCTGCGCGCCGGCCGGATGGTCATCCTCGTCGACGAGGAAGATCGCGAGAACGAGGGCGACCTCCTGCTCGCCGCCGATTTCGTCACTCCCGAGGCGATCAACTTCATGGCGCGCCACGGGCGCGGCCTGATTTGCCTGACCCTCACCGCCGAGCGTTGCCGGGAACTGCGGCTGGCGCCGATGGTGGCCAGCAACGGCGCGCGCCACGGCACCAACTTTACTGCTTCGATCGAGGCTGCCGAAGGCGTGACCACCGGCATCTCGGCCGCCGACCGCGCCCGCACGGTGCAGGTTGCGGTGGCCAGCGACACTCGCCCGGAGGACCTGGTCCAGCCCGGGCACGTTTTTCCACTGACTGCCCAGTCGGGCGGCGTGCTGATGCGTGCCGGCCATACCGAGGCAGGTTGCGACCTGACCCAGATGGCGGGCCTGACGCCGGCGGCGGTGATCTGCGAGATTCTCAAGGACGACGGGACCATGGCCCGGCTTCCGGACCTGATCGAATTTGCCGCCCGCCACCAGCTCAAGATCGGTACCATCGCCGACCTGATCCACTACCGCAGCGCCAATGAGAGCCTGATCGAGCGCCTGGTCGAGCGAGCGGTGCGCACCGTCCACGGCGAGTTCCGGATGATCGCCTATCGCGACAAGCCCAGCGGTTCGCCCCATTTGGCACTGATCAAGGGCGAGATCAGCCCTGAGCACGAGACGCTGGTGCGGGTGCACGAGCCGCTGAGCGTGCTCGACTTTCTCGATTCCGAAACCAGCGCCCATTCCTGGCCCCTGCCGCAGGCGCTCGAGCAGATCGCCCGCCATGACGGTCCGGGCGTGGTGGTGCTGCTCAATTGTGGCCAGTCGGGCGCCGACCTGCTCAAGGCGCTCGAGACTTCCAAGGTTGCCAGTGACGACGATACCCAGGCGGCGGAGGCGCACCGGGCAGCCAGGCTGGATTTGCGCACCTACGGTGTCGGGGCGCAAATTCTCAAGGACCTCGGCGTGTCGCGGATGCGCTTGCTGGCGCGGCCCCGCAAGATGCCGAGCATGACCGGTTTCGACCTCGAGGTCGCCGGCTTCGAGCCGGGCGAATGAACGACAAGGAGGTGGTTGTGGATCAAGACATCGACGTCTATGTCTATGAAGCCGAGGCTGATGGCGACGGGCTGCGCATCGGGGTGGTGCAGGCGCGCTTCAACGAGCCGATCTGCCAGGGACTGCGTGACTCCTGCCTGCGCCAGCTGTTGGAGCTCGGGGTGGCCGCGCAGGACGTGTTCGTGTGCACCGTGCCGGGTGCGCTGGAGATAGCTGTCGCGTTGCAGCGGCTCGCCGAGTCCGGCGAATTCGACGCGCTGATCGCGATCGGCGCGGTGATCCGCGGCGAGACCTACCACTTCGAAGTCGTCTCGAACGAGAGCGCGGCCGGAGTCGCACGGGTCGCAAACCTGTACTCGATCCCGATCGCCAACGCGATCCTGACCTGCGACACCGATGAACAGGCCCTCGAGCGGGTGGTCGAGAAGGGCGCCGACGCCGCCTTCGTCGCCGTCGAGATGGCCAACCTGCTCGATTCGATGAGCGGCCTGTCGGAGTCCGACGATGACGATGACGATGACGATGAAGAGGGCGGGCGGTGACGTCGTCGACTGACGGCGCAGGAAAGGCGCGTCCCGAACGCCGCCAGGGCCGCGACGCGGGCGGGGTGCGCAGCGCCCGGCGGCGCGCGCGCGAATTTGCCGTCCAGGGCATCTACCAGTGGCTGATCTCGGGCGAGGATGCCGGAGCGATCGAGGTTCACATCGCCACCACGCCCGGCTTTGGGCGGGCCGACAAGGAGCATTTCCTGGCGCTGCTCCACGGCTGCCTTGAATCGAGCGCCGAGCTGCACGAGGCGATTGCGCCGAATCTTGACCGCGGCATCGGTGAACTAAGCCCGGTCGAGCACGCGGTGCTGATGCTGGGCGCCTACGAACTCGCGCGCCATCCGGAGATTCCGGTCAGGGTGGTCATCAACGAGGCGGTCGAGCTCGCCAAGACTTTCGGCGGGACCGACGGCTTCAAGTACGTCAACGGTGTTCTCGACCGGGTGGCAGCGCGCTTGCGTGCCGTCGAACTCGGCAAGGACTGAGTCGCCCACGGCTGGGAGACGCGATCCCGTGGACGAATTCGAACTTATCCGCCGTTTCTTTGACCGCGCTCCGCCCAGCGGGCTCGAGCTCGGCATCGGTGACGACGCAGCACTGTTGCGTGCCGGCCGCAATGCCGCCGGCGAGGCGGAATCCCTGGTGGTCACTACCGACATGTTGATCGCCGGGCGCCATTTCGTGAGCGCTGTCGAGCCCGAGTCGCTTGGTCACAAGGCGCTGGCGGTCAATCTCTCCGACCTGGCGGCGATGGGTGCACGTCCCGAGGCGTTTACACTGGCCCTGGCGCTGCCGGAGGTCAACGAGGACTGGCTCGAAGTTTTCGCGCGCGGCATGTTCGCGCTCGCCGATCGCCATGGTTGCGAACTCGCCGGCGGCGACACTACGCGGGGCCCGCTGACCATCTCGATTACCGCCCTGGGGCGGGTGCCGAGCGGCAGCGCGCTGCGCCGGGACCACGCCGAACCCGGTGACGACCTGTGGGTGTCGGGGGCGCTGGGCGCGGCGGCCTGGGCGACCCGCGAGCGGCTCGCCGGGCGTGATGCGACGCTGTCCGCGGCGGCCCGCCGTCGGCTCGACTGGCCCGAACCGCGAATCGGGTTGGGCCTGGCCCTGCGCCACCTGGCGCGCGCCGCGATCGACCTTTCCGACGGCCTGGCGGGAGATCTTGGCCACATCTGCGAACGCTCGCGAGTAGGGGCGCAACTGAACTGGGCCGAAATTCCGGTGGCCGGCGAACTGGCGGCATTGCCGGAGTCCGAACGCATCGAACTGGCGCTTGCCGGGGGCGACGACTACGAACTGCTGTTTTCGGCGGTGCCCGAAAATCGCAGCGCGCTCACGGCACTGGGCACTCGCGGCTCGGTGGCGCTGACGCGCATCGGAGCGATCGTGCCCGGCACCGGTGTGACGGTGCTCGACGGGCGCGGACGGACCGTGTCCGTAGCGCGAGCTGGCTTCAACCACTTCGCGTAACTCCATGGACGGATCACAGCCGCTGCCATCGCCTCCGGGGTCGCGTCCCAACTGGCGTTTCATGGTGGCGCGGCTGTCGCACCTGGTGGCGCTGGGTTTCGGTTGCGGGCTGGCGCGGGTTGCTCCGGGTACGGTCGGCACAATGGGGGCGTGGCTGTCGTATCTGTTGCTCGCACGCTGGCTCGGCGACACCCAGTGGGCGGTGTTGATCGCCGCCTCGTTCGTGATCGGGGTCTGGGCCAGTAACCGCACCGCTGCCGACATGAAGAGCGCAGATCCGGGCGCGATCGTCTGGGACGAGATCGTGGCCTTCTGGCTGGTGCTGTGGCTGGCCGGCGGCGACCTTGCCACCCAGGCGGTGTGCTTCGCCCTGTTTCGCTTCTTCGACATCGTCAAGCCGCCGCCGATTCGCCAGTTCGAGCGCCGGGTGGCGGGCGGGCTGGGTGTGATGCTCGACGACCTGCTGGCGGCGCTCTACGCGCTGCTGGTGCTGGTGGCATGGCGGGCGTTGTGATGCCGGCAGAGCCGGCCATGGTTAGCGGAGCCGAAGTTTTTGCGCTGGCGGCGCGCCTGGGCGCTGCGCTCGCCGGCCGGGGCGAAAAGGTGGCCACGGCCGAGTCATGCACCGGCGGACTGATCGCCCGGGCGTTGACCGAACAGCCCGGCTCCAGCGTCTGGTTCGAGCGCGGGTTCGTGACCTACAGCAACGAGGCCAAGCACGAGATGCTGGCGGTCGAACGCTCGGTGCTCGTCGCCCATGGCGCGGTCAGCGAAGCGGTGGTGGGAGCGATGGCGCGGGGCGCGCTGTGGCGCAGCCGCGCGCAACTGGCCCTGGCGGTCACCGGTATTGCCGGCCCCGACGGCGGCACTGACGACAAGCCGGTGGGCACGGTGTGCTTCGGCTGGTCCAACGCCGGCGGTGAACTGCGCCAGGAGACAGTTCGCTTCGGCGGCGAGCGTGCGCAGGTAAGATTGCAGGCGGCGCGCCATGCCCTGGCGCTTGCCCTGGAGTTGCTCGGGGAGTCGGCCACTGGGCCCGACCCGGCCGGGCAGACTAGCCCACAAGACTGATTGTATATACAGTAGTTTCGTGACATAATCGGCTCACTCAACGAACTGCAGGGAGCTTGCCAAATGGAACGAGGCGCCACCGAGAAGGTTGTCAAGATGGAAGATGCCAAGAACAAGACCGAGCGCGCCAAGGCGCTCAGTGCCGCGCTGGCGCAAATCGAGAAGCAGTTCGGCAAGGGCTCGATCATGAGGCTCGCCGATGGCGAGGTAGTCCAGGACATCGATGTCGTTTCGACCGGTTCGCTGGGTCTCGACATCGCCCTTGGGGTCGGCGGTTTGCCGCGCGGCCGGGTGGTCGAGATCTATGGTCCGGAGTCGTCGGGCAAGACCACGCTCACGCTGCAGGTGGTCGCCGAAATGCAAAAGCTCGGCGGCACCTGCGCGTTCATCGATGCCGAGCATGCGCTCGACATCCAGTACGCCCGCAAGCTCGGTGTCACCCTCGAGGAACTGCTGATTTCCCAGCCCGACACCGGTGAACAGGCGCTCGAGATCGCCGAAGCCCTGGTGCGTTCGGGCTCGGTCGACCTGATCGTGATCGATTCGGTCGCGGCGCTGACGCCCAAGGCCGAGATCGAGGGCGAGATGGGCGACTCCCTGCCCGGCTTGCAGGCGCGGCTGATGTCGCAGGCCCTGCGCAAGCTCGCCGGGACGATCAGCCGCACCAAGACCCTGGTGATCTTCATCAACCAGATCCGGATGAAGATCGGGGTGATGTTCGGCAACCCCGAGACCACCACTGGCGGCAATGCGCTCAAGTTCTACGCCTCGGTGCGGCTCGATATCCGGCGCATCGGCGCGATCAAGAAGGGCGACGAAGTGATCGGCAGCGAAACCCGGGTCAAGGTGGTCAAGAACAAGGTCGCACCGCCCTTCAAGATGGCCGAGTTCGACATCCTCTACGGCGAAGGCACCTCGCGCCACGGCGAGCTGCTCGACCTGGGATCGAGCTGCGGCGTGGTCGAGAAGTCCGGCGCCTGGTACAGCTACGGCGGCGAGCGCATCGGCCAGGGCAAGGACAATTCGCGTGATTTCCTGCGCGAGCGCCCCGAACTCTGCCTCGAGATCGAGAACAGGGTGCGCGAGCATTTCGGCGTCAAGCCGCGCGGCGGGGACGTCCGCCAAATCACCGAGTCCTGAGAGCCAGGCCGGCAGCGCGCAGCCGGCTAGTCGCCGCAGCTGCCGGCAAGCACCATGGCCCTCAGAGAGCAACCGTCGCTGCGATCCCGGGCCCTGCGGCTGCTCGCGCAGCGCGAGCATGCCCGCGGCGAACTGGGTCGCAAGCTCGCACGCCATTGCGAGGATCAGGCGAGCATCGAGGCGCTGCTTGACGAACTCGAGCGCCAGGATCTGCTCAGCCCCGAGCGCTTTGCCCAATCGCTCGCGCGGCGCCGGGGCGAGCGCTACGGCGTAGTCCGCATCCGCCAGGAGTTGCGCGAACACGGCATCGACGAAGAAACCGTGGCCGAACAGGTGCGTGAGCTCAAGCTCACCGAGTTTTCGCGGGCGCGTGAAGTCTGGCGCAGGCGCTTCGGCAGCCTGCCGGAGGATCTCGGCGAGCGTGCCCGCCAGACCCGCTTCCTGGCAGCGCGGGGCTTTTCGGGCGAGGTGATCCGGCGGGTCCTGTCCGGCGCTGCCGATGACTGAATAGGTCGCCCGTGGTCTTCATGCGGCGGCGCAGCATAAAGCCCCTTGCGTGCTACCATTTCAGGTCTTACGCCACCAGATTGTGCCTCGCGGCACGACCCAGAATCGGATGCAATCAGCCCCGGCCAGTAGCGGTAGAACCCAACTCCACACCCGGACCGTAGTGCTCGAAGCGTTCGCGCGCGACGACGGCAACCTCGATCTCGAAGTGGAGATGTCCGACGTCAAACCCCACGACCTGCAGCTGCAAAGCGGTTTGCGGGTGGCGGGAGAGCCGGTCCATCGGATGCGTTTGCGGGTCACGATCGACCATAAGACTTTTTGCGTCAGCGCCGCCGAGGCGATCATGAGCAGCGTCCCCTACCCCGGGTATTGCGAGCCGGCGGCGCCCTCCTACCAGGCCCTGATCGGGCTGAACCTGATGAAAGGATTCGGGCGTGAGCTGCGCCAGCGGCTGGCCGGAATCAATGGTTGTACCC
>JAHYJF010000147.1 GCA_019428955.1 Burkholderiaceae bacterium | reverse complement strand
CCAGCACGCCGCCCGGGTAGTCTGCGAAGCGTTCGGGCTGGGCGAGGAAATAGTCGCGGCAGTGGTAGCCGATCTCTTCGATCAGGCGGCCATGAGTGAAGCTGACCGCGCTGATGTGCGGCGCGTAGATGATCACTTCGCCGCCATCGGCGACCACCGGCTCGATCTTGTACATTCCCTTGCCCGCGGTCCAGATGTCGGTGTACATCTGCGGCATCACCGAGAGCACCTGGCGCACCGGCGCGTCGAGCCAGAGGATGTGGCGCTGCGCCGACAGCGCCGCCGCCTGTTCCCAGGCCTTGCGGGCGCTGCCGAAGTACAGCCCGGCCAGCCCGGCCGGGGTAACCACCAGCGCGAAGCATGCGGTCGGCACTGAGACCATCGCCGCCGCCCGGTCGATGACGGCACGCACCGGGGTGTAGCCGGCACCGATGATCTCGTAACTGGTTATCAGTGCGCCCAGCCAGTGGGTGAAGTTGATGACGTCGGCCCCGGCGATCCCCGGGAACAGGTACTTGTTGCCCCCCGAAAAGCCAACCACCTCGTGCGGGAACACCGGGCCGCAGATGATGATCTGGTCGTAATCGAAGATGCAGCGGTTAAGCGCTACCGGGACGGGCTGCGCGAGCCGGCCGCCGGAGAGTTGCGCGATCTCGGCAGCGGAAATCACGCCGATATTCGCAAAGGTGGCGGGGTCGGACCAGGCGTGGTTGAAGACGCGCGACGTGCCCACCAGGCCGTCGACTACCGGTGCGCCGACCAGCCGGGACAGCGCGGCCTCGTCCATCGGGGCATGGGTGCCCAGCGCGACGAGGAAGTCCAGCGCGGCGACGCTGTCGCCCAGCAGCTCCCGAAACAGCGCGAAGAACTGGGGCATCGGCATCGTGCGCGTGCCGTCAGGGATGATGACGAGCACGCGCTTGCCGGCCAACGCCAGTGACGCGAGACCCGCGGCGACGATGCCTCGCGTCTCGTCGCTGGTGAGATAACGATCGGTGAATCCGCTGCCCGGCATGGTCGCTATCCTAGCCCCGCGGGGGCCAAACGACCAGGTTTCGAAGTGACAGGTTGCGAAGTGATCGGCTGGCCGCTCCGAAACGCCTGCCTCGGGTTAAACTGAGCGCCGATAGTGAGGGGAAGACAATGGGCGTGGCGGGCTCGGCAGAATCGGTGGATATTCTTTACGGCAGGTCGGGACTCAAGGTGAGCCTGCCACCGGGCGCGCGCGCCACGGTGATCGGCAAGCGTGCGCTGCGCAAGCTCCCCGACCCCCACGCGGAGGTGCGCGCGGCGCTCGCGGCGCCGGTGGATGCCGCACCCTACAGCACCCTGGTGGCAGGGCGCAAGAGCGCCTGCATCCTGATCTGCGACATAACTCGCCCGGTTCCCAATCATCTGTTCCTGCGGCCGCTGATCGAGGGCCTGATGGCTGCTGGGATGCCGCGCGAGCGCATCACCGTGTTGGTCGCGACCGGATTGCATCGCCCCAACGAGGGCGAGGAACTGGCCGAAGTCGTCGGCGACCCCTGGGTGCTCGAAACGGTCCGGGTCGAAAACCATTTCGCCCGCGACGTCGCGGCCCACGTCGACCTGGGAGTGACGCCGCGGCGACGCACGCCGGTCAAGATCGATCGCTGCTTCGTTGAGGCCGACCTGCGCATCGCCACTGGCCTGGTCGAGCCCCATTTCATGGCCGGGTATTCGGGCGGCCGCAAGGTGATCGCGCCGGGGGTGGCCCACGAGGACACCATCCGCAGGTTTCACAGCGCCCGCTTCATGGAGGACCCGGCTGCGATCCAGTGCAACCTCGATGGCAATCCGTTGCACGAAGAGCAACTCGAGATTGTCCGGATGCTGGGCGAGTTGTATGCGCTCAATACCGTGATCGACGAGGATCGCGACCTCGTTCACGTCAATTTCGGCGAGGTCATCGCCAGCCACCTCGCCGCGGTCGATTTCGTCGCCGACGCCACCCGGGTGCCGATCGGGCGGCGCTTCGCGACGATCCTGACCTCCTCGGCCGGGCATCCGCTCGACAAGACCTACTACCAGACCGTCAAGGGCATGGTCACGCCGCTCGACATCCTCGAGCCGGGCGGCACCCTGATCGTGGCTTCGGAATGTTCCGAGGGCTTTGGGTCGGCCGAGTTCCGCGCGTCCCATGGGCGGCTGCGCGCTCTCGGCCCCGACGCGTTCATGAACTCGCTGCTGGCCAAGAATTTCGCCGATGTCGACGAATGGCAGACAGAGATGCAGCTCAAGTCGACGAGGGTGGGGCGGGTCCAGCTCTACAGCACTGGGCTCGACGGTGAGGAGCGGGAACTCACCGGGGTCGAGATGATCGCCTCGATCGAGGAGGCACTCGCCGAGGCGATTGCACGTTCCGGCGATGCCGATATCGCTGTCATTCCGGAAGGCCCTTATGTCGTCCCCGTCGTCTCCTGACCAGGAGTCGCTGCCGTTGGCAGCGACTCTGGCGATTCACCTCGATCTGGTCGGCGGCATCGCCGGCGACATGTTCGTGGCGGCGCTGGTTGACGCGCTCCCCGCGCTCGCTGCGCCGCTGATGATTGAACTGGCGGCGGTGCAGCCGGTTGGTGAACCGGGGCCGGAATTCGGCACGGTTTTGAGCGGTGGCTTGCGTGCGCAACGCTTCGGGCTGGTAGCACCCAGCCACGACCACGACCACGACCACGACCACGACCACGGTCATGCGCACCACGGCGGCACCGCCTATGTGGAACTTCGCGCCCGGCTGGTCGCCGCGCCCCTGACCGAACCGACTCGCAGGCACGCGCTGGCGCTGCTGGCGATCCTCGCCGAAGCCGAGGCCGGCGTGCATGGCATTTCGGTTGACGCGGTGCACTTCCACGAGCTTGCGGACTGGGATTCGATGCTCGACGTGGTCGCCGCCGGCTGCATCGCGGCGCTGCTCGAAGGAGCAACCTGGAGCTCTTCGGCGTTGCCCTTGGGCGGTGGCAAGGTGCGCACCGCGCACGGCCTGCTGCCGGTGCCGACGCCTGCGACCAGCGCGCTGTTGACCGGTTATCCCTGGCACGACGATGGTGTCGGCGGCGAGCGGGTGACCCCCACCGGGGCGGCGATCCTGCGTTATCTGGTGCCGGCCAAGCGGGTCGCCGCACCCCGCGAGCCGGGGCGCCTGCTGGCGGTCGGTTCGGGGGCGGGCACCCGCAGCCTGCCGGGGATGCCCAATATCCTGCGGACGCTGGTGATGGCACGCGTCGCCCCTGGCGAGGTGGATAACGACAACGTGGTGGTCCTCGAGTTCGATGTCGACGACATGAGTGGTGAGGAGCTGGCACTGGCCGCCGATCGGCTGCGCCTGCATCCCGGCGTGCTCGATGTTTCGCTGGGCATGCGGCTCGGCAAGAAGGGTCGGCCGTTGAACGATTTCCGGGTGCTGGCCCGTCCCCGGCAGGCGGAGGCGATCGCGAGCGCCTGCTTCACAGAGACTTCCACCATCGGTTTGCGCTGGCGCGAGGAGCGCCGCTTGGTACTGCCCCGTGCCGAGGTGGCCGCAACTGGCGCTGGCCAGGGCTTCGGCGTCAAGGTAGTGACCAGACCTGGCGGCGAGCGCAGCGCCAAGAGCGCCCATGACGAGGTGGCGGCGACGCCCGGCCTCGCCGCGCGCCGGCGCCGGCGCGCGGAAGTCGAAGCCCGTGCCCTCAAAGGTTCGGGAGAGTGAATCTGGCACTCCCCGAGAGCGCGGCGCCGGCGTCACTGCTGGCCAGCCTGGAGCGTCACCGCCGTTTGGCAATTGCGGTGAGCGGCGGGGTCGACTCGATGACCCTGGCCCATGTCGCCTGGCAGCACATGGGTGGGCGGGTAACCATGTATCACGCCACCGGACCGGCGGTGCCCGAGGCGGCGCGCACCCGGGTGAGCGAGCACGCCGCGCGTCATGGCTGGCCGCTGGTGCTGATCGACGCGGGTGAACAGGCCGATGAACGTTATCGCGCCAATCCGGTCGACCGCTGCTACTACTGCAAGTCGAACCTCTATGCGCGCATCAGGGAACTGAGCGACGATCCGATCGCATCGGGGACCAACCAGGACGATCTCGAAGACTTTCGCCCCGGGCTGCGGGCCGCCGCCGAGCGCGATGTGGTTCATCCCTATGTCGAGGCGCAAATGGGCAAGGAGAGCATCTATCGGCTCGCGGCCAGTCTCGGCCTCGACGACCTCGAGCGGCTGCCGGCGCAACCCTGCCTGGCGAGCCGCGTCGAAACTGGCATCGCAATCGCGCCAGCGGATCTGGCGTTCATCGATGCAGTCGAGCGCCGGCTGGCGGCAAGCCTCGGCAGCGAAGCGGTGCTGCGCTGCCGGGTAACCGGGGCCGGCGTCGTGATCGAATTGGCGCCGCCCCATGACACAACTGCCGTGGCCATTGCCAGCGCTTTGGGCGCCGAACTGTGCCGTGGCGCCGAGCGCCAGTTCATTGGTGTTCGCCGCTATGTGCGCGGGGCGGCGTTTCTGCGTGAGCTCTCCAATGACTGAATTTCACATCGACTGGGCGCGCAGTGGCCGCACGGGAATGAGCGAGGCGGTGCTGTGCGAGCCCAAATCATCGGCGCAGATCGAGGCCATAGTTAACCATGCCATGGAACTCGGCGCCCGGCTGCTGCTCACCCGGCTCGGCCCGCGCAAGTTCGGCCGGCTCTCACCGCCCGTACGTGCCGCGCTCGACTACGACGCCGTCACGCGCACGGCCATCCTCGGGATCTTGGCGGTAGCGCCGAGCGCCGGGCGGGTGGCCATAGTGTGTGGCGGCACTTCGGATCTGGCGGTGGCCCGCGAAGCCGCTCGCACGCTGGCATTCGAAGGCGAATCTGCGACGATCATAAATGACGTCGGGGTCGCGGGATTGTGGCGGTTGATGGAACGGGTCGACGACATCCGTCGTCACCGCGTCGTGATCGCGGTGGCCGGCATGGAAGGCGCGCTCTTCAGCGTGCTAGCTGGGCTGGTGCCGTGCGCCGTAATCGCGGTGCCGACCTCGATTGGCTATGGCGTCGCAGCCGGTGGCCACGCGGCCTTGCATGCGGCGTTGGCCAGTTGTGCCTCGGGACTCCTGGTCATGAATATCGACAACGGCTTCGGCGCGGCCCATGCCGCGCTGCGAATCCTCGGAGCGGGAGCGATCGCGCCTGGGGCTGGCGACTAACGCAGGCCGGTCAAGACTGCGCTCGTGGCTTTCGCACAGCGCTCAAGGACACCATCGATTGCCCCATCTTAACGCACCGCAATGGTGCGTTTGTTGTGACCTCTCGCACCATCTCCGGACTATTCGGGCCGCGCCGCCGACCGGCGGCGCTCCTAAGTCACTGAATCCTATCGATCCGCGTTGCTTGGCGCGGATCTATCGATCGACAAGATTTCCGCCACTGCCGAGCGCGAGACCTCATGGTAATCGGCTTCAGGGCTTGGATTGCAGCATCAGGGTGTCGCGGTCACGATCCCACGCCGCCGTGGCTCCGCGGCTGCGCAGGACAGCGCGCTGGACCTTGCCGGTTGCGGTCTTGGGCAGCTCTTCGACCAGTTCAATGTAGCGCGGTCGGGCAAAGCGCGGCAAGACTCGGTCGCACTCCGCCATTAGCGCCGACCGGTCAAATGAGTCGCAATCGCCAGGTACGATCGCCAGCATGATCTCATCCTCTCCGCCCGGCAGGTCGGAGGGTACGGCGAAGGCTGCGACTTCGATCACCCCGGGGAGGCTTGCGACCACCCCCTCGACTTCGGCGGCAGCGATGTTCTCGCCCCGTCGGCGGATGCAATCCTTGATGCGATCGACGAAAGTCACGACCCCATCGGCATCCATCACCGCCGCATCGCCGGTGTGGAACCAGAGGTTGCGCCAGGATTCCACCGTCTTCTCGGGCAGGTCGAGATAGCCGGCCATGAAGCCCCACGCCGTTCTTGGTCGCACCAGGATCTCGCCGACGGTCCCCGGGGGGAGGGGGCGATCGGTGTCGGGGTCGGCGATGATCAGCTCGAAATGCCGTTCGTATACCCGGCCTGCGGCGCCCGGCAGGGATTCGCCGAGCCGGCCCCAGATGGGTATGTTGCATTCGGTCATGCCGTAGCCGGAGAGCACGTCGCAAATGCCGAAGCGCTCGCGAAAGATTGCTTCGTGCGCTGCGAGGTTCGGCGCATTCATCATCGCGCGCAATTTATGGTCCCGATCCGACAGCGTCGGCGGCTGCGCCGTGATGAATGCCGCTAGCGCCCCTAGCCCGTTGGTAACCGTAGCGCCGCAGCGCCGGATGTCCCCGAGCCAGCTTGAGGCGCTGAAGCGTACCCGCACCACGGCCCGGGCGCCGGCGATCAGGGTGGTGCCAAGTTGCATCAGCAAGCCATTGGCATGGAACAGCGGCAGGGCGATGTAATAACAGTCATCGGGCCGCAACGCCACTGCCTCCAGGCCGCCGAGGCCGTAGAGATAGCAGTGGGCGTGGGGCATCAGCACACCTTTGGCCGGACCGCTGGTTCCCGAGGTGTACATCACGCAGGCGATGTCCTGCGGCGCCGGTGGGGGAGGCGCACTCGGCGGCGCGTCGCGCCAGCTTTCCCAGGGAGCGATCTCGAAGCCAGTCGCGGCGCATTCCGGCGCGGCACCCACGACCAGCACCCGTTGCAGGTGTTGCAGCTGCCCGGACAGTTCCTCCAGGGCGCCGAGAAGCGTCGCATCCACGATCGCCAGGCGCGCACCGCAATTGTTGATCTGGTGGAGCAGAAATGCGCCCCGCAATTCGGTGTTAAGCAATACTGCCGTCACGCCGCCGTAGCCCAGGCCCATCCAGGCACGGACGAAGTCCAGGCCGTTTGGCAACAGCAGCGCGATCCGGTCTCCCGCGGCCCCTCCCTGACCGGCGATGAAGTTGGCGACCTGGCGGGCGTCGCGATCGGCGGCGCCGAAAGTCAGCGACTCGCCCTCGACGATCTCGACCCAGGTGGCATCTGGTTTGCTGGCCGCGTGCTCGGCGAGAACGCGGGGCAAGCTCCAGGCCGTGGGGTCATGCAGGGTGCTGTACAAGACGATTCCTCCTGGAGTTCGGGCGCGGCGGTCAACGGGCAGTTGTGGCCAAGCGCAGCGCCAGTCCAACGAAGACCGCGCCGGCAATTCTATTCATGACTATCTGCGCGCGCCGGGAATTCTTGAGCCATTCGCCCAGCAAACCGGCGGTCCAGGCGATCGAGCCGAAGATCAGCAGCGTCGCGGCGATGAACACCGCGCCGAAGCCCATCATCTGCAGGGTCAACGAACCCCGCGCCGGGTTGGCGAACTGGGGCAGGAATGCCAGAAAGAAGATCGCCACCTTGGGATTGGTGATGTTCATGACGATCCCGCGCAGGTAGAGCTTGCGCCAACTGGTGCCGGCATCCGCGCCCGGTTCGATGTTGGCGGCGCCGTCCCGGAAGGCCTGCCAGGCCAGGTAGAGCAGGTAGGCGGCGCCGGCGAATTTGAGGGCGTTGAATGCCAGCGCCGAGGTCTGGAAAATCGCCGCCACGCCCAGCGATACCGCGGCCGTGTGTCCCAGTAGTCCGGTGCACAGCCCCAGGGTCACCAGCAACCCGGCGCTCCTGCCGTGGAGCGCCGATTGGGTCAGGACAAACACGTTGTCGGGGCCAGGCACGAGTGCCAGTGCCACCGAGGCAGCGAAGAATACGCTCAGGGTTTCGAATGGGATCAAGGTCGCACCGTATGGCGGACGACGCGCCCAATGCTGAGGCCTTGCGCCAGGATCGAAAACACCACCACGCAATAGGTCAGCGCCAGCAGGGCCTCACGCTCCGGCCCGACTGGCAGCGACAGTGCGAGTGCCACCGAAATGCCGCCGCGCAGCCCTCCCCAGGTGAGCACCGTGCCGGCGCCACGGGGCAGGCGCAACGCCTGGTACCACAGGCTGACCGGCAGCCCGACCGTCAGCCAGCGCGCCGCCAGGGTCACGAGCACGGCCAGCACTGCCGCCGTGGCGATGCCTGAGGGGAAACGGACCACGATCACCTCCAGGCCGATGAGCACGAACAGCACGGCGTTGAGGATTTCGTCGATCAGTTCCCAGAACATGTCCAGGTGCTTGCGGGTGGTGTCCGACATCGCCAGCGCCCGGCCGTGGTTGCCGATCATCAGGCCAGCCACCACCATGGCGAGCGGTCCGGAAACGTGCAGGCGGCTTGCCAGTGCATACCCGCCCATCACCGCGGCGAGCGTGATCAGCACCTCCACCTGATATTGGTCGATGCTGCGTAGAAGTCGGAACGTAATGTAGCCCAGCGCCACTCCGAAGAGCAGGCCGCCGCCGGCCTCGTGAAGCAATAGTTCGCCGCCATGACGCCAGCTCGGCACTTCGCCGCTCGAGAGGATCCCCAGCAACAGCGAGAAGATGACGACGCCGATACCATCGTTGAACAGCGACTCGCCGGAGATCACCAGTTCGAGGTCCTTGGGGGCACCCGCCGACTTGAGGATGGCCATCACCGCAATTGGGTCAGTGGGCGAGATCAGCGCACCAAAGAGCATGCAGTACAGCAAGGGCACTGGCAGCCCGGCCCAGGGCAGGGCCAGCCACAGGGCGGTGCCCACGATCATGGTCGACAGCAGCGTCCCCACGACGGCCAGCGCGCCAATCTGCCAGCGATAGGAGCGCAACTCGCTCAGGTCGACGTGCAGGGCGCCGGCGAACAGCAGCAGCGACAGCATTCCCTGCATCAGCACGTTGGAGAAATCGATCGAGCGCAG
>JAHYJF010000146.1 GCA_019428955.1 Burkholderiaceae bacterium | reverse complement strand
CCTTCTGTTCGCCAGCAAACTTCGCGACAAGGGCTTCCAGATCGTCGCGCCGTCGCGGTTTGGCTATTTGCGCAGCACCTTCCCCGATGATGCATCGCCCGTGCATCAGGCGGACGTGCTGGTCGAGCTGCTTGACCACCTTGGCCTTGATCGCATTCCCGTTGCAGGTGGGTCGGCGGGCGCCCTCACGGCGGCCGAATTCGCGCTGCGTCACCCTGACCGCTGTTCGCACCTGATTCTCATGGTTCCCGCGGCTAACCTGACGGGTCGCGACCCGGTCGAGTTCTCGGCCGTGCAACGGATGGCGGTGAACGCGGTATTGGGTTCCGATCGCTGGTTCTGGGCGCTGTCCGCTTTTGCGCAGCGTCAGATGATGCGCGCCCTGCTGGCCACTGATCCTGCGCTTCTTGATGTTGTGGAAGACGCCGAAAGGCGGCGCGCCGAGGTCATCCTCAAGCAGCTTCTGCCGATCAGCCGCAAGGTTGACGGGCTGCGCACGGACGGATTCTGGGCAGGCACCCCGAGTTTGACGGCATACGACAGGATCACGATTCCGACCCTGCTTCTGTCCTGTGAGGACGACCTGTTCGGCACCGCTGAAACCGCACGCTTGCTGCAATCGCGCATAACGGGTGCGAAGCTCGTGATCTATCCGCAGGGCGGCCACATCTGGCTGGGTCATGACGATGATTTTGCAACCGAAACCGCCAGTTTCGTGCGCGGGGCGGCGTGATCCAGATCAACGCGGGCGCGGCAGGAATTTGTTAGCGAACGTGCCAGTTTACGCGGGCCTGCGCGAGGCGTTGCGGCCGGCCCTAGCGATGTTTGGCTTGGCAACGCCAAGGATCCGGGAAGGCATTCCGATGAACCTCAGCGCAACCACATCACCTCGTCAGGACGCCTCCTTTGCGTCGCTATTTCCGTTTCTACTGATCGCCTTTGGCTTGGCCTGGGGGCTGTTCAGCCTGCTGTTTATCGTGCCGCAGACGCTGGAAGGCATCTTCGGCCCGGTTTCCACCACGCACCCGCTGTTCATCACCGCGGTCTATTCGCCCGCCATCGCCGCGGTCGTGCTGGTGCTCTGGTTTGGCGGCCTGCGTGGTCTTGGGCGGTTCCTTTCGCGCCTTCTGCTCTGGCGCTGCCATCCCGGCTGGTACGCGGTCTTGCTGGTGGTGATCCCGCTGGCATTTTTCGCCGGGTCGGCGGTGAAGGGGAACTTCTTTGACATGACTTTTCCTTTCACCAGCCTGGAAGCGACGCTAGCCGCGATGGCTTTCATGGCTGTCCTTGGCCCGATGGAAGAGGTCGGTTGGCGCGGGTACGCATTGCCCTTGCTGCAACGCAAGATGACGCCCTTCATGGCCTCGATCATCCTCGGCCTGATCTGGGGTCTGTGGCATTTTCCGGCGTTCATGCTGGGTGGAACCCCGCAAAGCGACTGGAGCTTTCTGCCGTTCTTCATCGGAACGGTCTCGGTCAGCCTGATTGTCACCCCGATGTTCAATGCGGCGAAGGGCAGCATCCTGCTGCCGGTCTTGTTCCATTTTCAGTTGAACAACCCGCTCTGGCCCGACGCGCAACCCTACGACACGATCTTCTTTGCAGCCGCCGCGGCGATAATCGTATGGCTGAACCGGGGCGCGATGTTTTCGCGGAAAGCCGCCGTGACCGAGGTTATCCCCGGGTCGGGCAGCTAACGCGAAAATCTGGTGCCCCCACGACTGCAGCTTGCTGGCGAGACCGGCGATTGCGGAAACTTCAGGAACTTTATCGATGACACTCCTTAAGCTTACCCTCCTCGCCACGGCATCACTGCTACTGGTCGCCATTGCCCTCGGCGTCTGGATGCATTCTCGCGACACGGCGCAGATGCGTCGGGTCTGGGCGGCGCTGGAAGGCGCGCGCCAAGCTGACCCGCCCCGATACAGCCCTGCCATGGTCGCCGACCTGCCCGAAATCGCGCAACGCTACTTCGCGCGCACAATCGAGCCGGGCACGCCTCTGCACCGCGTGGTGAGGCTGGAAATGGAGGGCAGTTTCATCATGAACGGCACCGAGATGCCGATGAGCGCCCAGCAGATCCTCGCGCCTCCCGCGCGGGGCTTCGTCTGGCGCGCCGCAGTCGGATCAGGCTTCATGCGTTTCGCTGGATCGGATGGCTACCATGTGCCCGGAGAGGGGACGGTCGACAGCTGGACCAAGTTCTGGCTGCATGACCTGATCCCGCTCGCCCGCGTCGGCGGGACCGATGACCATGCCCGCGCCGCCGCGACACGGGTGATGATGGAGTCGATCTGGGCACCCGCAAGCCTGCTGCCGCAGTTCGGTGCGCAATGGAGCCAGACAGGTCCAGACACCGCCGAGGTTCGGTTCGCCGATACCCCTGATCTGGCGCCGATGCAGTTCACATTCAACGCCGAGGGAGACCCGCTTGAGGTCACCGCCCTGCGCTGGACAAACGCCAACGCCGACAAAATCTACCGCTTGCAGCCATTCGGCGGGCGGATACTGGAGACAGGCGTCATCCAAGGCTTCCGGATCCCCGTTCGCGTCGAGATGGGAAACCTGTTCGGCACGCCGGATTATGCCCCCTTCTTCCTCGCCAGGATAACGCGCGCCGAATTCTGACTTGCCTGCTGCCGGTCTCAGTCGCAGCACAACAGAGGCGGAAAAGAACCTTAGAAACGCCCGGAACCTGTTTAGATCAACCAAACCACTTCCGAACGCACGGAATTGCAACAATAATCATATGGCTATGTATTGCGCCGCTGGATGGGCTTCCTAAAGAAACTCCAGCAGTCAAGGAACGGCTTCGTATTAATGTCGTGTACTATTCTGCTTTGATCCATTCTCGAAAAAATACTGTCCGCAGCCATAGCCCGCTGCATGAATTCGCGCAAAACGCATCCGGCTACATGGTCCCGTGACGATACATCAAGAAGCAGTGCATTTGTGTTTAAAATCAGATCGGTTCTTCCCAACCAAAATTGGTCGAGTCCGGGAAACCCAATCCGTGCTTTCGGCGCGGTCCTCGCATAGACCGCATCTGGCGGCAACCCTATGATCGCCCGCTCGCCCTCGTATGCTTTAATCATGTTGGCATAAAAAAAGCCCGCGGCGCCGATGACACGCTGATGTTCATCTAATCCGTGATCCAAAAATGTTTGCAGAGTAGAGATTAGCCATCGCGAAGGAAGAATTGCGAGAAGGATGTTGGCCTCCTCTTGCCAAATTCGATGAAAGAGTAAGCGCGCGTGATCCGTGTGGGCTGTGTCCCTGCGCAAATAACTGATGGTCAGCGAAAGGAGGTGGCAAATCTTCGGATATCCGCGAAATTGAAACAGTAGACCGTCAGACTGGTTTTTTATGACTCGCCTCTTGCCTTGCGGAGGCGGCGCGTCTGCTGAAATAAACAAGTACCGATGTACAAAAAAGTCTGTGTCCTTTGGTGGGAGAAGATTCTCCTGTGACTGGCTTCGTACCCGCTGCCTCACTCGAGTAGAGAGATCAATCAAATCGCCTGAAACTTCGCTTAAGCCATCGACGTTCGGCGGCCAATTCGAGTAGCTGCCCTTTGGCAGCTTGGCGCAGTTGCTACTAGTGCCAGACAAAATGAATTCTTCAGCAGAATGCTTAGCTCCTCGTGAGCAGTTTGCCGATTCAACCATCTCAAGTAGGCGCGCCGCATTTCCGAGCTCGACGCCAGAGTCCCAAAATTGCTCAGACAAATTCGCTAGCTCCATTACCTGATCGGGCGAGTATTGGTCGCTCTTGCATTCAGAATCCTGTCATCATTTTAGTAGCTCACGCCAATAATCGGGCTGACTATAGGTTCAGGTCGTGGCTGGAAGAATGTTCTACGGCAGGTAATTTCACCCGCACGATTTAGCCGCCAGTTGCCGCTGAATTGCTTGAGCCTTGCCTTTTGCGATGGCGAGACTTGCCTCTTGATCGTTGCCTGACATGCTGGATAGTGGAATGCCTAGCAAGAAAACGCCTAGCGCATCACCGTTGGCCGCCGATCTCTGCGATGCAGACAAGTTCTCTATTTCTTGAGCGACGGTCAGTTGCTCGCCTCTGAGTTGAGGGCACGAGTATCGGGAGTAAGCATCGCCACCCACTTCTATCGCGGCAATCTGATCGGGCTGCTTGGCGCACGCGGAAACCACTAGGAATGATAGTAGTATCAAAGCATTTTTCGACATCGAGACCTCCATTGATAATAGTGAGTACTGCACGCTAAGGTAGTGCCTCGCGTCGGCACAGTTGGTCGTCGACAGGCGATTCATGCAATGCGGCAAATAGGTTACGAAATTTTTTGCTGCAGACTGTTGCGCGCATGCACACCTTCGACTGATGATTGGGATGCTCACCACCCGATTGATTTCGCCAGCTGACCGCTCTCGCTGAAGGAGGAGCGTGCCAACTGTTTGTATCCATGCGTTGATCGAACATCTGCTCGCATTTCCCGTTATCGCGGAGACATGCCCCCGAGCCAGGCCGCGTGAGGGCCAACCGTCTCTGTATGAACTATTCTTATTGCCCGGTATTCATTCGGAGTGGGTGCACAATTGTGCCCATTTCGAATCGCGACACGCAGTAACGGCGCATGCCATTATAAGTGCGCAGCAAGTCTCTGCCGCTCCTTGAAACCGTGAATGTGAGAACCGGGCCGGGCAATGCACCGCTGTCGAGGCGTATGGCGCTTCCTGTGGGGTTGGCACCCGGCCCGTTCTTCACCTGCACACCCGCGCCTGTTCCCGCATCACTGCATAGTCGGCGAGCATCCTGTCCAGAACCGCCCCTTCGGGCAAAGCCTCGACCTCGGCCGCCGCCTGCACCTGCTCGGCCCGGCTGTACTCTACAACTGGCGGACACGCGACAGATCCAACCCCCTCAGAACCGCCCGTCGCGCAGGCGCTTAACCACAGCATCGCGATCAGCGGGGCGGCGCGCCGCTGCCTCCAGCATCTTGCGTTGGGCTTCATTGACCGTCTCCATTGTGTCGAGCCGCTCGGCGAGGCGTCCGGCGCTTTCCCCGGCGCGGCGGAGGTTGAGGAGGAACAGAGCGAGGGTGAGGGCTGCGAGCATCAGGCCCAATGCCTTGCGCGCCGGGCCGCTGGCTAGGAGGGCTGCGAGCCAGCGCATCAGCGCCGCCCCCGTTTCCAGTCGTCGATCCGGGCGTGGATCGTCACGGCGATGCCCGCCAGCGCCACTGCGATGAAGAGCCAGCGCAGGGTGTCGAGGTAGGGCACCAGCGGCAGGATCGCCGACTGGGTCTCGCCCAGAACCTCGCGCGCCACCTCGACCCCGGCGGCACCGACAGTGGCCACCCCGGCGGCACCACTGCCCTTGAGCGTACGGCTTTCGGCCAGCACCTCGCGGGCGGGCGGCACTTCCGGGGCGAATGCTGTTGCCCGCGCCGCAAACCGCTCGCCCCATTCGCGTGCCGGGCCGAGGTCGATGTGCATGAAGCCCGAGCGCGGATAGAAGCCGAAACCCTTGAAGCCTGCCTTGCGCGCCGCGGCCTCGAAAGCGACGGGGTCGTGGTTCGCCATCGCGATGTCGAAGGCCGTGCCGTCCATGTGCTTTGAGGCTAGCGCGCCGCCCACGGCCCTGTTGTGCGCCGGGCTGCGGTAGCCCGACAACACCAGCATCGGCTTGCCGAGCGCGTCGCGCAGGGCTTGCAGCTTGTCCATCGCCTCGGTGTCGAGCTTCAGCGCGCCGGTGCCGCGGCAGGCGATCTCGGCGGGCGAGAAGTTCGGCCAGTGCCAGGCGCTCTTCGGCACGTCGCGGAAATGCGGATAGGTCGTGGTGGTCATGGGATCCTCCATGAATGCAAAACCCGCCGCGTGGGCGACGGGCCGGGGTGGTTCAAGATTGCGGTGGATTTGCGCGGTGTCGGTCACATAGGTCGAATGCGACTCCACACCATGGCTTGCGCTTCAGTTCCCGATCTTGCGATCAATCCGCTCGAGGGTGTGGCCGACACCCTTCAGCGCCTCTTCGATGCGGCCGAGTTGGACGGCGTGGTTTTGCGCGGCCTTGTCCATAGTGGCGACCTTGGCTTCGAGCCGCGCAAGCTCAGCCACGTTCTGGACCGTCGCTGCACGGCCCAAAGCACGTGCAACCTCGAGGCGGGCCCAAAGGGCGGCAAGGGCGGCGAGCAGTGGCCAGGTCTTTTGCAGAGTCTCCCAGTCGGGCAGCATCGAGGGTCTCCGGGGTCGGGTGGTGGCTTGGAACGTGACGGTTCGATGGGCGGGCGCAGGTTATCTGCCAGCCCTTCACACCCTCGCGAACTCCACGAAGAAGGCATCGATCTCGGCGTCGGTCAATCCGGCCGCCGCCTGGAGCAGAAGCGTGGTCGGGTCGAGACGTTGCGCGACAGTGAACTCCGCGAAGGTAATGCGGGCGTAGCTCTGTTGCGGCTCAGGCAGCGCCGCAAAAGTCGCCTCAATCACAGCGGGAATGGTGCCGGAGGCAGAAATCGCCAGCACCTCCTCGGCGGTCGCGAGGCCCGATGCCACGAGGCCGATGAACACCTGGCGGCGGCTGAGCACAGGCAGCGCCGCGCGCCGCTCTTCCGCCGTGGGCTCCGGCAATTGCAGCACCTCTGCCGCAGCCTTGGCTGCCGCCACAAGGCTGAACCCATCCGCATTCGACCAACCCGCCAGCGCAGGGGAAAGGCGGTCGCCGTTCGGCAAGGTGACCCAGCCGCCCTCGGCGACCATTTGCACCAGTTTGCCGTTATCGCGCAGTTCCAGCATTCATCCCTCCAGGGTGACATAAGCGGCGGTGATCATATTCGAGGAGCCGAGGTCGAGCATGTCGACCGCCTGATTCAAAGGCGTGCCGCCGCGGTTGACGATGGTGTAGCCCACGCGCAGCGCCTCGATCGCAACCTCGGCGCCGAAGGCGGGGGTGGTATAGCCCGCCTCGAAGGGAGTGCTCGCATGCGCCGTGGTCGAGATGCAGCCCCAGAGGATCAGCGGCGGCGTGCCCGCGCCCGAGTTGAGCGTGACGGTGCTTGGGTTGTTATTCGAGCCGGTGCTGACGCCGGGCACATAGATGGCTGTCCTGAAAGGTACGTTGCCGCGGAAGACCAGCAGGATCTTGCGGCTGTTGACGACACCGGTGCCCGAGTCGACGGTGCCCGCGCTCCCCGTCAGCGTGGTGCCGCCCTCGGCGGCGCTCGCGATGACGCGCATTGCCACGCCATGATGGCGGCCCCAGTTGCCGCTGGTGGCGATGGCATAAAGCGAGGTGAAACCGCCCGGCACCACGCGCGGCGAGTTGCCCCCGGCGGGGGCGTCGAAGAGGAGCGCCAGATCGCCCGCCCGCACCCCGGCGGGCATGAGGATGGTGGCAGCGGTCGAGGTGGCGGAGGCCGCGAGCTTGACCTCACGCAGGATGTCGTAGGGTGGCGGTAGCGGCATGAACTGGCCGATCATTGCAGCGCCCCGACAATCGCGCGGGTGAACCCGTAGTGCTTCTCGAGGGTGATGAAGAAGGCATGCCCCTCGGTGGTGGTCAGCGCATCGCCGATCACCCTGGTAAAACTGCCGAAGGTCACCGCGCCTGCCGTGGCGCTGTTGGTCATCAGCACGTGGAGCGTATAGTCGCCCGTCGCCGAGGGCGGCCGGAAGGTAAAGGCGCCGCCATTGACGATGCGGCGGAAGTTGCCGCCAACGGGGGTTGGCGTGTAGATCCCGCCGCTGACCGCGGGCGAGCGTGTGCCGTCGTTGTCTGACGTTGCGGTGAAACCCCCGGCCAGCGCCGCGCCGTTGATCGTGTCGACCTCGAGCGCGCCGTAGATCTCGGCGCCGGTCGCGGTGGTCCAGATGCGGCTGACGTTGTCATGGCGCAGGTAGGCACCACCCCCGGCCAGGAAATCCGCGAGCGTTTCGGCACCATCGGCACTCCTCAGGGTCACGCGGGCGCTGTCGAGATACATGCGGACCGGGTCGCGCTCGGCCTGCCAGCCGTCATTGGCGGCGTTGCGGCGGCGGAGCGTCGGCGGCGTCACCCCGGTGTCGAACCAGAGCATGCCGGGCGCGGTCGTGGCGGGGGCAGTTGCCCCCGCGTTGCTCGAGGCGAGTGCTGCCAGCACCTCGTTGATCCGCGCGCGCACGGCGACGCCGCTGTCATTGGCGATTGCAAAGCTTGTCGTCTGTGCCATCAGGAAACCCCGTCTGCGTGAAGTCCAAGTGCGGTAACGCGCGGCGCGAAGGCGGCGTCAGCGGTGCGTAATATCGCGCGGGCTTGCACCGCCCGCGCTTCGATCTCGTGGCCGTCGATCCGGCTCCAGCCGCTCCAGGCGGGGCCAGGCCCACCCGGGTCGTCGTCGGTCTCGCGGAACTCCATCACCACGTCGACCTCGGCGCCTTCCGCCCCGTCGAAATCCTCCCAGGCGTCGAGGGGGGCCGCGCGCGCGTCGATCCGGTCGAAGACGGCAAAGCCCGCCACCGCGATCTGGCTGCGCAAACGGGCGCGGCGGACAGCTCCGAAGTCGATGCCCGCGGCGAAGCCGTAGATGCCCGAGGCAATGACCCCGCCCTCCCAGTCGAAGCTTGGCACCGCATCGACATCGGACCAGCTATCGAACATCGTTGCCGCTCCGAGCGTCAGCGCGCCGTCGAGCCGCGCCGTGCCGGTATGCGTGCCAGCGAACATGGGCGCCGCCTCGAGCGCATCGAGTGGCGCGAAAGCGAGCGCCTGCGCCCCGGCGGTCGTGACCATCGCCACCGGCCCGAGCCGCCCGCCGCTGTCC
>JAHYJF010000145.1 GCA_019428955.1 Burkholderiaceae bacterium | reverse complement strand
CCGCCCAACCTGGATGCCACTCGGACGGGGTCGAAGTTCGGTGATCTCGCCGATCGGGTCCGGCAGCATCGCAATCTGGTCCAGCCCGGCGGCCATCGCCTCGATGCCGGCGGCGGTGAGCGCCAGTCGGTCGACGAAGGCGGCATCGTGTCCGGCGCCGCGCGCCGCGGCCAGGTCAAGTTCGTTGGCGGCACGTAGCGCGGCGCTGGCGCCGCGGATGGCCGCGGCAGTTGCCGCCAGAGCTGCGTTCTTGGCCGCGCTCGGTGCACCAGCCATGGCCCGGCTGGCGGCACGCGCACGCGCGCCCACCTGGGCAATGTAGCTGGCAATGTCGGCGACTTCGGTCATGTCGATGGTTCTTCCAGCACAGGTGCTCCGGCAATCGTGAGGGCCAGCGCGCCAAGCGCCTGCCAGCCGTCTCCGGGGTTCAATCCCTTGATAATTGTATCGGTGTGGGCGGCCATCTGCAGTGCCCGGCGGGCGCGCACTTGGTCGATGCGCGGCAGCGCGCCGCGAAAGAGTTGCTCGCGCGGGCCGAAAACGCGTGCCTCGCGCAGTACCTGCGACTCGCCCCGTCTGCTCGCGCGCCCTTCGTGCAGCCGCATCAGGGTGCGCACCGCGTCCGCCAGGGCCCAGAGCACCAACGGCGGCGCCTCGCCTTCGGCTTCCAGTCCGGCGAGCGTGCGCACGCTGCGCAGCCGGTCGCCACTGAGCGCCGCGTCGACGAGATCGAAGGCGCTGTAGCGGGCGACATCGAGCACCGCGTCGCGGGTCTGCTCGACCGGCAATTCTCCGCCATCGAAGAGCAGTCCGAGCTTGCGTATTTCCTGGTCGGCGGCGAGCGCGTTGCCCTCGACCCGGGCCGCGATCAGTTCCAGCGTGGCGTCGTCGGCACTCTGCCCCTGGCGCCGCAGGCGCTCGGCAATCCAGCCCTTGAGGCGGCTGCGTTCGAGCGGGTAGACGGCCACCACGACGCCGGCGCGATTGATCCGGGCGAAGTTGGCCGACTCCGTGGTGGCGCGGTCCAGCCGTGCGCTGGTCACGAGCAGCCTGACTTCATCAGGAAGTTGCTCGAGCAGCGCAGCGATCGTCTCCAGCATGTCCTTGGCCGGTTTGCCGGCGAAACGGATTTCGATCAGCTTGCTGGCGGCAAAGAGCGATCCCGAACCGACTTCGTTGCGGATTTCGTCAGCCTTGAAGCCGCGCTCGACCTGCAGCACCTGGCGCTCGTCGAACTGCAATTCGCGGGCCCGGGCGCGCACCGCGTCGCCGGCCTCCTGAACGAACAGTGGCTCATCGCCGTGGATCCACACTACGGCTGGCAGGGCGGACTTGAGCCGTCCTGGCAGTGCTTCCGGTCTGACCTGGGCCACCTTATTGCCTCGGCTCAGCGCCGGTGCGCCGTGGGTGTAAGTGCCATCTCAAGGCCGCAGGGCGGCGAGCCGCCGCAGCATCTGGTGGGCGACGTCGGACTGCATGTCGTGGTAGAGGATTTCTTCTTCCTGCTCCTTGGACAGCAGCTGGACGTCGGTGGTGGTCAGGTTACGATGCAGCACCAGTTCGGTGGCTGGCACGACTTCCCGGTTCGAACCCGCGGCGATCCGGAAACTCACCCGCAGCCGCAACTGGTATTCGCGCGGGCGGCCGCTGGCCGAGAAGCCGACGATTTCCTTCTCACGACTCTCCTTGACGATCTCGAGCCGCGCGGCCGCGCTGGACTGGTCGGTTACCAGCCTGGTGGCGTCGGTGGCCAGCACGGCGCTGCGGATCTTCTCGCCCAATTCTGAATGGGGCGGCGCGCTCAGGTACAGCGTGTCAGATGGTATCGACGCTGCCCGGCGCAGCGCGAAGCCGCAACCGCCGGCCAGGACGGCAGTTGCGCCGGCCAGCGCTGCCAGCAGCAGGCGGCGGTGGCCGAGGTGGCGGCTGGATGCCATCACAGTACGACGTTGACCAGTCGTCCCGGGACGATGATCAGCTTGCGCAGCGGCCGGCCTTCGCCGTGGCGGGCGAAGCCGTCGGAAGCCAGGGCAGCGCGCTCGATGGCAGCGCGGTCGGCGTCGGCAGCCACCTGGATCGAACCGCGAACCTTGCCGTTGACCTGCAACACCAGCTCGACCGTGTCCTGCACCAGGGCGCCTTCGTCCACCTGGGGCCAGGGAGCGTTGAGCAGGTCGCCGTCACGCGCGGCGAAGCCCAGTTCCACCCACAGGGCGTGGGTCACATGGGGCACTACCGGGTAGAGCACGCGCAGCAGGAGCGAGACACATTCGGCGAGCGCCATGCCGCCGCTTGCATCGCTGCCGGGCTGGGCCGCCTCGATGGCGTTGAGCATCTTCATTGCTGCCGAAACGACGGTGTTGTACTGGATGCGCTCGTAGTCGTAGCTGGCCTGGCGGAGCACCGAATGGAATTCGCGCCGCAGCGCCTTCTGCTGCTCGTTGTAGTTGCCGGCACCGGGGTCGCCGCCGCGCGCGATCGCCCGCTGCAGCAGCGCCGCGTTGGCATGACAGAATGCCCACAGTCGGCGCAGGAAGCGCTGGGCGCCCTCGACACCGGCTCCCGACCACTCGAGAGTCTGCTCGGGCGGGGCCGCAAACATCACGAACAACCTGGCGGTATCAGCACCATGGCGATCGATGATCGATTGCGGATCGACGCCGTTGTTCTTGGACTTGGACATCGTCCCGATACCGGCATACTCGACCGGCAGGCCGTCGACCTTGGAGCGCACGCTGGCCGGTTTGCCGGCTTCATCGCGGACCCACTCGATCTCCTCGGGCCAGAAATATTCGACGCCGCCGGCCTTGGCCTGTGCGCCGCGGCGCAGGAAGATGTGGTTGAGCACCATGCCCTGGCACAGCAGGCGGGTGAACGGCTCGTCAAACTTGACCATCCCGCGCCCCGGTTCGTCGCCCGAGGCGCCGGGCGACTCCCCCGTGATGTCGCGCATCACCTTGGTCCAGAAACGCGCGTATAGGAGGTGCAGAACGGCGTGCTCGATGCCGCCGATGTACTGGTCCATCGGCATCCAGTAATCGTTGCGGCCATCGACGATCGCGTCGTCCGAACCCGGCGAGCAATAGCGCATGTAGTACCAGGCGGAATCGACGAAAGTGTCCATCGTGTCGGTTTCCCGGGTCGCCGCCGCGCCGCACTTCGGGCAGGCGCAATTCAGGAAATTCTCGTCCTTGCGCAACGGATTGCCGCTGCCGTCGGGCACCAGGTTCTCGGGCAGCAGCACCGGCAGGTCATCGTAGGGAACCGGCACCGCGCCGCAATCCTGGCAGTGGATGATCGGGATCGGCGTGCCCCAGTAGCGCTGCCGCGAGACGCCCCAGTCGCGCAGCCGGTACTGGGTCTTGATCTCGCCCAGGCCAAGTTCCTCGAGGTCGGCGGCGATCCGGGCCACCGCGTCGCCGTAGCCCAGGCCGTCATAGGAGCCGGAATTGACGCAGCGTCCGATCACCTTGTCGGCGTACCAGTCGTGCCAGGTAGTGGGGTCGAAGGCCGGCAGTTCGTCCGACCCGGCGGCCGGCGCGATGACCTGGCGCACCGGCAGGGCGTACTTGTTGGCAAATTCGAGGTCACGCTCGTCGTGCCCCGGCACGCCCATCACGGCGCCGTCGCCGTAGCTCATCAACACGTAGTTGCCCACCCAGACCGGGACCTGGGCGCCGCTCAGCGGATGTTCGACCATCAGGCCGGTGGGCAGGCCGCTCTTCTCGCGCGCCGCCAGTTCCGCCTCGGTGACGCCACCGCGCTTGCACTCCTCGATAAACGCCGTGAGTTCGGGATTTCCGACCGCTGCCACGCTCGCCAGCGGATGTTCCGGCGCGACCGCCACGAAAGTCACGCCCATGATGGTGTCGGCACGAGTGGTGAACACGCACAGCCGGCCGTCGTCGACCAGGGCGCCGGCAGCGTCGCTGATCTGGTGCCGGAACGCGAAGCGCACGCCATGCGAGCGTCCGATCCAGTTTTCCTGCATCAGCTTGACCCGCTCCGGCCACTCGAGCCCCGCCAGGCAGTCGACCAGTTCGTCGGCGTAGCGGGTGATCCCCAGGTAGTACATCGGAATCTCGCGCTTCTCGACCTCGGCGCCGGAGCGCCAGCCGCGTCCGTCGATCACCTGCTCGTTGGCGAGTACCGTCTGGTCAACCGGGTCCCAGTTGACCGTGCCGGTCTTGAGGTAGGCGATGCCTCGCTCGAGCATCTTTAGGAAGATCCACTGGTTCCACTTGTAGTATTCGGGGCTGCAGGTCGCGACTTCGCGGCTCCAGTCGATGGCGAGCCCCATCGACTGCATCTGCTGCTTCATGTGGGCGATGTTGTCGTAGGTCCACTTGGCCGGCGCGACCCGGTTCTTCATCGCCGCGTTCTCGGCCGGCAGCCCGAACGCATCCCAACCCATGGGCATCAGCACGTTGTACCCGTTCATGCGCAGGTAGCGGTACATGACGTCGTTGATGGTGTAGTTGCGCACATGACCCATGTGCAGCTTGCCCGACGGGTAGGGCAGCATCGAGCAGGCGTAGTACTTGCCCTTGGGAAAGCGCGGGTCGTGTTCGCGGGCGCGATAGACATCGCCCTCGGTCCAGTGGCGCTGCGCTGCCGCTTCGATGCTCTGGTGGTCGTATTTTTCTTGCATGGCCTGGTGCTTGCGGCAACGGTTGACTAAAGCGCAAATTATAACGGCGCGGGCTGGCCGCTAGCGCCGTAGCACGGCGCCGACAGTTGATGTTTGCCATAATGCCGGTCTAAGGTCCCGGTTGCCGGCCGGGTCCGTGCCACGCAAACCACAAGATCATTTCCTCCTGCGAGCCGCCATGAAATCCGATATCGAAATTGCCCAGGCCGCCAAGATGCTGCGGATCACCGACATCGCCGGCGACCGACTCGGGATTCCCGATGACGCCATCGAGCCCTACGGCCACTACAAGGCCAAGATCACGCTCGATTACCTCGACTCCATCAAGGACCGCCCCCAGGGGGCCCTGATCCTGATGACCGCGATCAGCCCGACCCCGGCGGGCGAGGGCAAGACCACCACTTCGGTCGGCCTCGTCGACGGGCTGTGCCGGATCGGCAAGAAGGCGATGGTGGCGCTGCGCGAGCCCTCTCTCGGGCCGGTGTTCGGTATGAAGGGCGGCGCCGCCGGTGGAGGTCACGCGCAGATCTTGCCGATGGAGGACATCAACCTCCACTTCACGGGCGATTTCAACGCCATCGGCCTGGCCAACAACCTGCTGGCCGCCCTGATCGACAATCACATCCATCACGGCAACGTCCTGGGCTTTGACCTGCGTCGCATCGCCTGGCGCCGGTCGGTTGACATGAACGACCGGGCGCTGCGCAAGATCAACGTCGGGTTGGGTGGGCCGCCTAACGGCTTTCCGCGCGAGGATGGATTCGACATCGTGGTCGCCTCCGAAGTAATGGCGATCCTGTGCCTGTCGACCTCGCTCGCCGACCTGCGCGAGCGCTGCGGCAAGATCGTCGTCGGCTACACCCGCGAGCAGAAGCCGATCCTGGCGCGTGATCTCCGGGGCCACGGCCCGATGGCGGTACTGCTCAAGGACGCCATCAAGCCCAACCTGGTGCAGACCCTCGAGAACAACCCGGCGCTGATCCATGGCGGGCCGTTCGCCAACATCGCCCACGGCTGCAATTCGGTTATCGCCACCCAGTCGGCGCTGCGCCTGGCGGACTACGTGGTCACGGAAGCCGGCTTTGGCGCCGACCTCGGCGCCGAGAAGTTCTTCGACATCAAGTGCCGCAAGAGTGGGCTCCAGCCCAGCGCGGTAGTGATCGTGGCCACGGTGCGCGCGCTCAAGTACCACGGCGGGGTCGATGTGCCGGCGCTGCGCGAGGAGAATGTCGCTGCGGTCTCCAAGGGGATCGCCAACCTCGAGCGCCACGTCAACAACATCCGCAACCACTTCGGGTTGCCGTGCGTGATCGCGCTCAACCATTTCGAGCACGACACCGCCGAGGAAATCGCACTGGTCCAGCGCAAGATGGCCCACCACGGAGTCGAGGTGGTGGTGGCCCGCCACTGGGCGGAAGGCGGCCGTGGCGCCGAGGATCTCGCCCGCACCGTAGTCAAGGTCATCGACACCACGCCGGGCGATTTCCGGATGCTGTACGCGGACGAAGAGACCCTCTGGAACAAGATGAAGACCGTGGCCACCAAGATCTACGGGGCCTCGGACATCGTGGCCGACACCAAGGTGCGCGACCAGATCCGTCAGCTCCAGGAAAACGGCTACGGCAGTTATCCGGTCTGTGTCGCCAAGACCCAGTATTCGTTCTCGACCGATCCGCTGCTGCGCGGCGCCCCGAGCGGTCACGTGGTCAAGATCCGCGAGGTCCGGCTCTCGGCCGGTGCCGAGTTCGTGGTGATGATCTGCGGCGAGGTGATGACGATGCCCGGCCTGCCGCGCAGCCCCTCGTCGGAGAAGATCGATATCGACGCTGACGGGAAGATCGTCGGGCTGTTCTAGGGGTGGCTATGTCGTGACCAGGTTCTGGTGCCCGGAGCGCAGCGACCTGCGGTAGCATTGGCCTTGGAGGAGGATCAAGCATGGACGTAGCCGTGCGCAGTTCGCGTCTCGAGGCCACCCTGGAGGACAAGTACCGTGTTCGCGGCGGCTGGTTGTATCTCACCGGCATGCAGGCGCTGGTGCGGCTGCCGATCCAGCAGCGGATGCGCGATGAGGCGGCCGGCCTCAAGACCGGCGGCTACATCTCCGGTTATCGCGGCTCTCCACTGGGGCGCTACGACCTTGAACTCGGCGCTGCGGCCGACGCCCTGACCGAACACGGCGTGGTGTTCCGCGCCGGCGTCAACGAGGATCTCGCCGCCACCGCGCTGTGGGGCACCCAGTACGTCGGGGTGTTCCCGGGGGCGCGCGTCGACGGGGTGTTCGGCATCTGGTACGGCAAGGGCCCGGGGGTGGATCGCAGCGGCGACCCCATGCGCCACGCGAACCTTGCGGGTACCGGACCCAATGGCGGGGTGCTGGCGCTCGCCGGTGACGACCACGGCGCCAAGTCGTCGACCGTGGCCAACTACTCTGACTCGATGTTCGTGGCCACCGGGATCCCGGTGCTCTATCCGTCGAACCCCCAGGAACTGCTCGACTACGGCCTGCACGGGATCGCGATGAGCCGGTTCTCGGGTTGCTGGACGGCGATGAAGGTCGTGACCGACGTGGTCGAGGGCGGTGGCTCGGTGCTGGTCGACCCGGAAGAGCCGCGGATCGTCATCCCGGAGAACGCCACCGCACCCGAGGGCGGGCGCAACATCCGGCGCTATGACCCGCCGCTGGTGCTCGAGCAGCGGCTGCACGAACACAAGCTGCACGCGGCGCTGGCCTACGCGCGCGCCAACGCACTCAACCGCATCGTGCTCGCTGCGCCTGAGGCCCGGCTGGGTGTCGTGGCGGCCGGCAAGGCCTACCAGGACCTGCGCCAGGCCCTGGCCACGCTCGGCTACGATGACGGCCGGGCGCTGGCGCCGCTACGAGTGCTCAAGATCGGGATGGTCTGGCCGCTCGACCCGGAGATCGTGCGCGAATTTGCCGCCGGACTGACCACCATCGTGGTCGTCGAGGAAAAGCGCCCGCTGCTCGAGGAGCAGGTGCGCTCGATCCTGTACGGCATCGCCAACCCGCCGGAGATCGTCGGCAAACACGCCGCGGATCATCTCTTCGCGAGCGCCCGCGGCCCGGTGGTGTTCCCGAACTGGGGCGAGATCAATCCGGCCATGGTCATCGACGTGATCGGCAGGACGCTCGCCCGGACCAACCCCGAACTGCTTGCCAGCGGGGCCGGGGAAGTGGCCGATTCGATCGGCGCCCATGCCTCGGGTGCGGCGGTCGTGCGCCAGCTTCAGCGCGGCGTCCCGGGGCCGATGCGGATCCCGACCTTCTGCTCCGGCTGCCCCCACAACCGCTCGACGCGCCTGCCCGAAGGTAGTCGCGCCCTGGCGGGAATCGGCTGCCATTCGATGGCGGCCTTGCTCGACCCGGTGCACACCACCACCATGTCGCACATGGGCGGCGAGGGCGCGATGTGGCTGGGTCAGGCCCCGTTCACCGACGAGAAGCACGTGTTCACCAACATGGGCGACGGCACGTATTTCCATTCCGGTTTCCTGGCGATCCGGGCGGCGGTGGCGGCGCACAGCAACATCACCTACAAGATCCTGTTCAACGGCTTCGTCTCGATGACCGGCGGGCAGCCGGTCGACGGCGACCTCACGGTCGAGCGGATGATCCGCGAGCTCTCGGCAGAGGGCGTCGGCAACATCGCGTTGGTCAGCGACGATCCTCACAAGTATCGCGGCGTCGCTCTGCCGGCCGGGGTGCAGGTGCGGGATCGGGGTGATTTCGACGCCGTCCAGCGCCAGTTTCGCGAGCTTCCCGACGTCTCGGTGATCGTCTACGAACAACCCTGCGCGACTGAGCGCCGGCGCCTGCGCAAACGCGGCAAGTGGCCGGTCGCGACACGGCGCGCCTTCATCAACAGCGCGGTCTGCGAAGGCTGCGGCGATTGCGGCGATGTTTCCAATTGCCAGTCGATCGAACCGCTCGAGACCGACCTCGGACGAAAGCGGCGCATCAACCAGTCGTCGTGCAACCAGGACCTGACCTGTCTCGAGGGCTTCTGTCCCAGCTTCGTCACGGTCCACGGTGCGGTTCCGCGGCGCGCCTCAGGAGCGGCGACCCGCAGCCAGGAAATCAATTTCCCGGCGCTGCCCGATCCGGTGATCCAGGAACTGGAGGCGCCCTTCAACGTGCTGGTGGCGGGAGTGGGCGGAGAT
>JAHYJF010000144.1 GCA_019428955.1 Burkholderiaceae bacterium | reverse complement strand
CGATCATACCGACACCGGCCCCGACCCAGACAGCCAGTCAGGAATCGAGGAGGGCGAGGAGCGACCTAGCGCCCTGCCCCATTCCCCCCGCCCCTAGCCCTTGGGCCGCTGGTCGCGCACCCGCACCGCCTTGCCCATCGAACGCGGAACCGAGCCGGCGGTCATCATCTTGACCTTGGCGGTGACCCCGATCATCGACTTGACGTGGTGACGAACGCGTTCGCCGATCGCAGCGAAGCTTTCGGGGGTAAATGCCACCGAGGCGCGGGCCTCGACTTCGATGGTCAGTTCATCGAGGTGATTGACGCGATCGACGACCAGCTGGTAGTGCGGCTCCAGTTCCGGTATTCCCAGCAGCGCGGCCTCGACCTGCGAGGGATAGAGGTTGACGCCGCGAATGATCAGCATGTCGTCGGTGCGGCCGGTGATGCGCTGCAGCCGCGCGTGGGTGCGCCCGCAGACGCACTTCTCGGTCGCCAGCCGGGTGATGTCGCGGGTGCGGTAGCGCAGCATCGGCAGCGCTTCCTTGGTCAGCGTGGTGATCACCAGTTCGCCGGCCGAGCCGTCGGTTACCGGGCGCTCGGTCTCGGGGTCGATTACCTCGAACAGGAAGTGATCCTCCCAGCCGTGGGGGCCGGACTGCCCCTGCTCGCACTCGCAGGCCACGCCCGGGCCCATGATCTCGGAGAGGCCGTAGATGTCGGTGGCGCGCAGGCCCAGCCGCTGCTCGATCTCGCGGCGCATCGCCTCGGTCCACGGTTCGGCGCCGAACACGCCGATCGCCAGCGGCCCGTCGCGCAGGTCGATGCCCTCCTTGTCGGCGAGTTCGGCGATCGCCAGCGCGTAGGATGGCGTGCAGCAGATCACCCGCGCGCCGAAGTCGCGCAGCAGCACGATCTGCTTCTCGGTATTGCCGCCCGACATCGGCACCACCGTGGCCCCAAGCCGGGTAGCGCCGTCGTGTGCTCCCAGGCCGCCGGTGAACAGTCCGTAGCCATAGGCGTTGTGGATGATGTCACCAGGGCGCGCGCCGGCACACGCCAGCGAGCGCGCCATCAGGTCGGCCCAGCGGTCGAGGTCGCCAGCGGTATAGCCGACCACGGTCGGTTTGCCGGTGGTGCCCGAGGAGGCGTGCAACCTGAGCAGTTCCTGCCTGGGCCGCGCGAACATCCCGAACGGATAGTTGTCGCGCAAGTCGTTCTTGACCGTGAACGGCAGCTCGGCGAGGTTGTCGAGTCGCTTCAAGTCCCCGGGCTTGAAACCGATCTTGTCCAGCCGTCCGCGGTGCTGCGCGACGTTCTGGTAGGCGTTGGCGTATGACTCGCGCAGGCGCTCAAGTTGCAGTGCGAGCAACTGCTCGCGCGGCATCGTCTCCACGGCTCGATCGAACATGTAGTCGGTGTTCTTATCTTTCATTGTTACCTCCCTGCACTGTCATCCTCACGCCCCGCACCGGCAGGTGCGGCAATCCAAAACCCTGGTTGTAGTCGGCCCGCGTCAGCACGATCCACTTGATGCGAGCGCCGGTGGCGAGCGCCAGCAGCGCCGCCACTCCCAGCGGGATCGTCTGGTAGGCCGGCCATGCGGCCGAACCCGCGAGCACGATCGGCACTACCGTGCCGTAGATCCAGGCCAGCGAGTGCGCCCCGGCGATGGCGCGCCGCACTGCCGGGACCAGCGCGGCCTCGACCCGGGCGCGATAACGGGTCCAGGCGAGATAGCGCGCCGCGGTCGCGAGCGCCAGGGCCAGCCCCCAGGCGGGCGCCGCCGCCGCGCCGCCAGTCAAGACCAGGTGCAGGATCAGGCCCAGCGCCAACCCTTCGACCAGCGAAGTGGCGAGGATGAAGCGAACCAGCGAGGGCTCGCGCCAGGCCGGGATGCCGACCGAGCGGCGCAGCATCCGCGCCTGGCAATAGACGAACACCGCCGCGGTCGCGCCGGCGGCGACGAACAGTGCCACTGCCCCGGTCCACCAGGCCAACGCGCCGAGCGCGAAGGTCGCTCCCGCCACGTAGGCCTCGCGGGTCATCCACGACTGGCGCAGGTTGATGTAGACATTCATGGCGCGCAGCGGCCGCCCGATCTCGAACCAGACCGTGGTCAGGCCGAGCGCCATCACCGCCATGCCGATGACCAGCGCCACCGCAGAGGGAGCGCCGCCGAGCGCGAGCAGCGCGTTGACCACCACCAGTCCGCCGCCAATGCCGCCGGCCGTGAAGTTGGTCGCGGCGCGGGCGTCCCAGTGCTGCTGTTTCCAGGGCTTGGGTCCGAAGCTCATGGCTTTTCTCCCGTCGTGGTCGGCGCATTCTCGCCGTCGTCACGCCTGTCCCAGATGTAATAGAAGCCCGGGCCGGTGCCGAGTTCCTCGTGCATCCGGAAATGCTGGTTCTCGGCGAGCAGCTGCGAAACGTTGCTGTTGGGATTTTCGAGGTCGCCAAAATGCAGCGTCTGCGAGATGCAGGCGTTGACACACGCCGGAGTCGCCTCGGGATCAACGCCCGGGGTCATTCCGGCCGCGAGCCCGGCATCGATGCGCTCGACGCAGTAGGTGCACTTGGTGGCCACCGCCAGGCGGCGCTCGTCAAAGCGCAGGCTCTCTGAAGGGGTCGGCTCGCCGTACGAGAAGCTTGCCCGGTCGGTCTTGTAGCGGGCCTGATAGGGACATGCGACCGCGCAGTAGGCGCAGCCGATGCACAGGTCGTAGTCGATCGTGACGATGCCGTCGGGCCGCTTGCGGGTCGCTGTCGACGGACAGACATCCATGCACGGCGGGTCGTCGCAGTGCTGGCAGCCGACCGGAACGAAGGCCCGGTTGACGTTGGGATATTCACCGACCTCGACGTCGATCACGCGTCGCCACTGCACCCCCGGTGGGGTGGCATTGGCGTGCTTGCACGAGGCGGTGCAGGTCTGGCAGCCCACGCAGCGGCGCAGGTCCGCGATCATCGCCCAGCGCGTCATGATTTCCTCCCCGCCGGCTGGATCCGGACACGGACGATATCGGCCCCTGAGCCGGTGGCGTCGGTAAGGGCCAGCGACATGGTCGCCAGCTTGTTGAGACTGGGCATGTCGAAATCGCGCGCCACCGGAGTGCTCCAGTGATCGAACTGCCCGAGCAGCAACAACGTGTCGGGACGGATTCCCTGGCGTAACACCGCCTTGCCGCGGGTTTCGCGCCCCGGGGTCGAGATCACGACCTCGGCGCCGTCCTCGATGCCGAGCTCGGCGGCCCGCCCGGTGTTCATGATCACACCGCGGTGGCCCGCAACGTTATCAGCCACCTCGCGGATCATCTTGATGCCGACGTTGGCGCCCCACGAGTACTGCATGCTGCGCGCCGTCAGCAGCCAGAATGGATAGTCCTTCTCCTCGCCCCCGGCGACCACCACCGCCTGGGCCCACTCATGGGGAAAATCCTTCCAGTCGGGCAGCGGCCGGTATTCCTCGAGCTGCTTGTCCCACCAGTGCATGTCGTTCTCGTGCAGGCGGTTGCCGAGCTCGCGACCGATGCGCAAGATCCGTTCCTGGTAGGGCAGCTCGAAGCGCAGCCCGGCGGCCTTGAGGGTCGGGAACAGGTACCAATCGGTCTGCGGGAACGGCGCGGTCATCATGCCGTGTTCCTGCCACCAGGCGAGTCCGTGTTCCTCGCGCCCTTCGCTGACTTCGCTCGAGGCCGCACGGCAGACCGCGTCCCAGATCTCGTCGCGCGAGTGCTCGCGCCCGAGCTCGAGCGCGTAATCGTAGGTCTCGGTCCTGAGCGGCACGCCGCCCGCGCCCTTGTTGATCGAGGCGGTGTATTTCTCGGTCAGGCCGAGGCGCCTTACCAGTTCGCTCGCCACTTCGGTCATGTCGCGGGCCTCGCCCTGGGGCGCGACGATCGGCTGACGCAGCGCGAAGCCCTTGGTCTTCCAGAACTGCTCCTGGTACTTCGAGCCGCCGATGCGGATCAGTTGCAGGCTCTCGAGATCGGTGGCGTCGGGCAGCAGGATGTCGGCGTTGTGGTTGGTCTCGTCGCGGGTGTAGGCAAAGGCGACGATGAACGGGAACCTCGCCATCTTCTCGCCCAACGCATCGGTGTCCCAAAACGAAATCGCCGGATTGGTGCGATACACGATCCACACGTCGGGGGGATTGACCCGCGGCAACCCTTTGGGAGTTTCGTCGAGAAACATCCATGAGAAGTGCGTCGGGCCGAGCGCCTGGCTCCATGGCCCGTCCGAGGCCAGCGGCACCATGGTGCGGTAGGCATTGCGGATATTGGGCTTCGGGCTCCAGTGCTCGCGATCGGTGGGATTGAACGGGAAGTGCATGAACCCGTCCAGCCCCGGCTGGACGCTTTTCAGGCGCTCCGACATCGGCCGGTTCAGGCGGATCGTCGTGCCGATCGTGCCGCCCGGAACTTCCAGCGCGCCTACCAGCACCGCCAGCATCGTCCTGCCCCAGCAACACTCGTAACCGCCCCAGCCATTGTTGACGGTCTTGCCAAGGCTGACCGCGACCGGCCGGAAGGGCATCGTCTGGCCTTCGATCTCGATGGTCGCGCCGACCTGCGCCGCTTCGAGGTACTCGCGGGCTATGCGGCGGATGGTCGCCGCCGGCACGTCGCAGATTTGCTGCGCCCAATCGGCGTCGAATTGCAGCATGTGCTGGGTCATCATCGAAAACCCGGTGGTGCCGACCAGCTCGCCGCTGGCGACCACCTCGTCGTCGGCGCCGATCTCGACTGACATCGCGCGATATTCGCCTTCCAGCGCCGGAACAATGCCAGGCGTGTCGAACGGCACCGCCGCCTTGGCGCCGGTATCCCAGAGCAAGGGCTTGCGCGACTCGGGGTCGCGCAGGTAGAAGCCATTGGCGCCCACCAGGTAGGGTGACGCGGTATGGTCGCGCAGGTAGGGCAGGTCCAGCCGCTCACGCGGCGTATGGTGCAACAGCTCGTTGATCAGAGCGAACAGGAACGCGGCGTCGGTCTTGGGCTTGATCGGCACCCATTCGGCCGAGCATGCCCCGGTCACCGAGAGATGGGGCTCGACCTGCACGCGCTTCATGCCCCGGATGCGGGCGTTGGCGTGGCGCCAGACGCCGACCACGCCATTGGCGGCCTCGGCATTGGAGCCGCAGGAGATGAGGTAATTGCACTGCGGGGTGTCGGGCGAAACGATGAACGCGCGATGCCACAGTTCGCCGTACAGGTGCTCGGAGTGGTAGCACTTGACGCCCTGGCCCGAGCCGAAACCCATGTCGACCACGCCCCAGGCGGCGAGAAATGCGGGGAAAGTTCCCATATATGACTGGGGCGTGCCGCCGCCACCGAAGCTCGCGGCCAGCCGCGGGTAGCCCGATTCGTCGCGCAAGCCGGCCGCGCGGATCGCCTCCAGCTTGGCGGTAATGGCGTCAAAGGCCTCGTCCCAGCTGATCGGGACAAAGCCCGGGTCTTCGTTGCGCCCCTTCTTCGGATTGGTCCGCTTCATCGGCACCGTGACCCGATGAGGGTTGTAGGTCTTTTCAATCAAGCCATAGGCGCGGATGCAGACCTTGCCGCCGCCGGGATGAATCTCGGCCGCGCAGAAATTGGGCTCGACCTCGGTGGCCACACCGTCGACAACCTTGACCGTCAGCAGATCGGGACCGGCAACGCACTGATAGCAATAGGTCGGAACCGTGCGGACCTGGCCCGCCATCGCGGCGCCACCATCAGTTTTCGAACGGTTACTCATTTTCGTTCCTCCTTCGGCCCGCAGGCCGATACCACCGCAACTGCCCCTTTGGCGCTCAGACGCCCAGGTAGGCTTCGCGCACCGCTTCGTTGGCGGCCAGTTCCTTGCCGCTGCCCTCGAGCGTGATTATTCCGGTCTCGAGCACGTAGGCTCGGTCGGCTATCGCCAGCGCGGCGCGCGCGTTCTGGTCGACCAGCAACACTGTCGTCCCGCCGCGCCGCAGGATCTCGATATGAGCGTAGATCTCGCGGAACAGTTTCGGCGCCAGGCCCATGCTCGGCTCATCGAGCAGCAGCAGCTTCGGGCACGCCATCAGCGCCCGGCCGATGGCGAGCATCTGCTGCTGTCCGCCGGAGAGTGCGCCCGCGGCCAGCCGGCGGCGCTCGGCAAGCGCGGGGAACATCACGTAGACGCTCTCGAGTTCCTGTTCCACCTCCGGGCCGCTGCGCACGTAGGCGCCCAGCCGCAGGTTGTCCTCGATCGACAGCGGAGCAAACACCTGCCGTCCTTCCGGCACCTGGACGATCCCTGCCTGGACCCTGCGCCGCGGCGACGCCGAACTGATGTCGACGTCATTGAAGATCACCCTGCCCTGGGTGGTCTTCTGCACCCCGGAGAGCGCGCGCAGCAGCGTGGTCTTGCCGGCGCCATTGGCACCCACGATCGCCACCAGTTCGCCCTCGCCGACGGTGATCGAGACGCCCTTGAGCGCGGCGATCTTGCCGTAGGAGCTGTGGAGCCCCTGGACGCTAAGCATCTTCGTCGTCCTCGGCGCCCAGATAGGCCTTGATAACCAGGGGGTCGTCGCGCACCTGCGCCGGTGTCCCGGACGCCAGCCGGCGGCCCTGGTCGAGCACGAAGATCGTCTCCGAGATGCTCATCACCAACCGCATGTTGTGTTCCACCAGCACCACCGTAATGCCGCCGGCGGCAATGTCGCGAATCAATTCCGCGAGTTCCACTGCCTCGCTGGGATTCAACCCCGCGGCCGGCTCATCGAGCAGCAGCAGCCGCGGGCGCGAAGCGAGCGCCCGCGCCACCTCGAGGCGCTTGAGCGCGCCGTAGGGCAAGGTGTTGCTGTCGGCTCCGAGGTAGGCGCCCAGGCCCACCGCGCGCATATGGCCAACCGCGCTGTCGAGCGAGTTGCGCTCAGAAGCGGCCATGCGTGGCATCCGCAGCATCGCCGGCAACAGTGCCTGGCTCTCGTGGCGGTGCAGGCCAACCATCACGTTCTCGAGCGCCGACATGTTGAAGAAGATCTGCGGCGTCTGGAAGGTGCGGCCAATGCCGTGGCGAGCGAATATGTGGCTCGGCTGCCCGGTGAGATCGGTATCGCCGAAGCTTATCCTGCCCTCACTCGGCGCGTAGACCCCGGTGAGCACGTTGAGCATGGTCGTCTTGCCCGCCCCGTTGGGGCCGATGATCGCGTGCACGCCGCCGTCAGGAACCTCGATGGTCACGTCCTCGAGCGCCGCCAAGCCGCCGAAACGCCGGGTGAGGCCCTGGACGCTCATCAGCGGCTTCATGGCTGCTTCTCGGACTTGTCGAACCATCGCAAGACCTTGCGGCCGAGCAATGCCAGGGTCGGCACGAGGCCGCGCGGCATCACGATCATCGTGCCGACCATGACGGCTCCGAGTGCGACCATCTCGTAGTCCTTGAGCACGGTCAGCACTTGCGGCAGCAGCGTCAGCACGGCGGCGCCGACCACGGCACCCCAGGTCGACGCCAGGCCGCCGAAGACCACCATCGTGACCAATTCGACCGAATGCAGGAAATTGGCCTTCCCGGGGGTGATGAAACCGGAGTAGTGGGCCGCCAGCGCTCCAGCAAAGGCCGCAAACACCGCCGAGACCACGAAAATCATCAGCTTGGCCCGCGCGGTGTCGATGCCGGTCACCTGGGCCGCGACTTCGCCGCTGTTGAGAGCACGCAGCGCCCGGCCGGTGGGCGAATCGATGAGGTTACGGGCCACCCAGACAGCCCCCAGCAGCGCAATTCCCACCAGCGCGTACCAGGCCTTCTCGCTGGTGATGTCGTAGCCCAGGACCCGCAGTGGCGAAACCACCATCCCGTCCGGACCGCCGGTGAGCTGGTCCTCGGTGACGATCACGGTCAACACGATGATTCCCATGCCGAGCGTGGCCATCGCCAGGTAGTGACCCTTGAGACGCAGGATCGGGCGACCGACCAGGAATGCCAGCACCGCAACCCCCAGAACCGAGGCCACGATCGCGGCCAACGATGGCCAGTTGTAGACCGTCGCCAGCACCCCGGTGCCATAGGCGCCAAGTCCGAAGAAGCCGGCGTGTCCGAGGCTGATCTGCCCCGCGTAGCCAACCAGCAGGTTGAGCCCGACACAGACGATGGCGTTCAGTCCGACCAGGATCGCGACGTCAAAGAAGTACTTGTTGGGCAGCAGGAACGGCAATACCAGCATGATGACCGCGAACAGCGGCACCGCCCCCAGTCCGCGCCAGCCCGACTTGCGCAGGCTCCAGAGCTCGTATTCGGATGGCCCCGGGGGAGAACTGTCGACTGCCGTAACCGTCGTGCTCGAGGCCGCCGCTGCTTCGTCTGCCATGTTTCCCCTGGAACTCGCGGATCAGACCCGCTCGGCGCTCGCGCGCCCGAACAGGCCTCCCGGGAGAAAGAAAAGGACCAGCAGCAAGACCACGAAAGCTACAACGTCCTTGTAGGCCGAAGAGATGTAGCCGGAGCTCAGCGCCTCGATCAGGCCGATACTCAATCCGCCCACAACCGCGCCCACACCACTGCCCAGGCCGCCCAGGACGGCCGCAGCGAATCCCTTGAGACCAAGCAGCACACCGACGTCGTACGAGGTGAGCGTGATCGGCGCGGTCAGGATGCCGGCGGTTGCGCCGAGTCCCGCCGAAAGGCCGAATGCGAGGGTCAACACCAGGCGCGTGTCGATTCCGACCAGGCTGGCTGCCAGCGGGTTGTAGGAAGTCGCGAGCATTGCCTTGCCGGTGATGGTGCGATTGAAGAACCACGCCGTCGCCAGCACCAGCATGGCACCGGCGCCAATCACCCACAGGCTCTGCGAGGTGAGGCTGGCGCCCAGGAAAGCGATCGGCTGGTCACCGGAGAACGCCGGCAAAGCGTGGAGGTTCTT
>JAHYJF010000143.1 GCA_019428955.1 Burkholderiaceae bacterium | reverse complement strand
TGGCGGGCTCTGCTAATCGAGGCCAGGCGTGCCAAGGAAGTGCTGTCGCGCGAACCGATGACGACCTTCTCGGTGCAGCTCTCGGGAGCGACTCGCGTGCGGCTGCCGCTGACTGCCGAGCGCTTCGAGGAGATCACCGCCGACTTGCTGGAGCGGACCATCAAGGCCACCAGGCAGGCGTTGCGCGATGCCCGGCTGCGCATCGAAGAGGTCAACGGCGTGGTGCTGGTTGGCGGTTCGACGCGGATGCCGCAGGTGCGCCGGGCCGTCGCCGAGTTCTTCGGCCAGGAGCCGCTCACCGGGATCGATCCCGATCAAGTGGTGGCGCTGGGAGCTGCCACCCAGGCGAACCTGCTGGCCGGCAATCGTTCGGCCGGTGATGATTGGCTGCTGCTCGACGTGATACCGCTGTCGCTGGGCATCGAGACCATGGGTGGGCTGGTCGAACGGATCGTCTATCGCAACGCTTCGATCCCGGTGTCGCGCGCCCAGGAATTCACCACCTTCAAGGATGGCCAGACGGCGCTCGCGCTGCACGTCGTCCAGGGCGAGCGCGATCTGGTCGAGGATTGTCGCTCGCTGGCGCGCTTCGAACTGCGCGGCATTCCCAGAATGGGCGCGGGCGCCGCCCGGATTCGCGTGACCTTCCAGGTCGATGCCGATGGGCTGCTGTCGGTCACCGCCACCGAACTCTCGAGCGGGGTCGCCGCCAGCGTCGCGGTCAAGCCCTCGTATGGCCTGAGCGATGAGGAAATTGGCGCGATGCTGCAAAGCGCCCACGATGCGGCAGGCAGCGACGCCCAGGCGCGCGCCTTGCGCGAGCAGCAAGTCGAGGCCCAGCGCCTCATCGAGGCCACCCGCGCGGCCCTGATCGAAGATGGCGCCATCCTGGGCAACGATGAGCGCGCGCGCATCGACCAGTTGCTCTCCAAGCTCGCGCAGGCGCGCGGCGGCGATGATGCGCAGACGATTCGCCAGGCCATCAGCGCCTTGTCGATCGGCACCGAAGGTTTCGCCGCCCGGCGGATGGACCGTGCCGTGGCCAGGGCTCTGGCCGGGCATGGCATCAGCGAGATCGGAACCTGAGCATGCCGCGAATTCGCGTCCTGCCCCACGAGAGCCTGTGCCCGCAGGGGGCCGAATTCGAGGTCGCCAGGGGCGCCAGCCTGTGCCGCGAGCTGCTCGACCATGACATTGCCATCGAACACGCCTGCGAGATGTCGTGCGCCTGCACGACCTGCCACGTTATCGTCCGCGAGGGCTTCGATACGCTCCCGCAGTCGCAGGAGAAGGAAGACGACCTGCTTGATCGGGCGTGGGGCCTGACGATGCAGTCGCGGCTTTCATGCCAGGTCGAGGTGGGCAATGACGATCTGGTGATCGAGTTGCCGAAGTACACCATCAACCTCGAACGCGAGTAGGGCGGCGCGAGCCGGCCCCTGGCAGCAGAGGAGGGAAGAAGATGAATTGGACCGATAGCCTTGAAGTCGCCATCGCGCTGTCCGAGGCTCATCCCGACACCGATCCGCGCTCCCTGGCGTTCACCGAGTTGTACAACATGGTGCTGGCGCTGCCCGGTTTCTCGGGCGATCCCAGGCGCTCGGGAGAGCGCATTCTCGAGGCGATCCAGCAGGCCTGGATCGACGAGCTCGACTGAGCTCCTGAGGCGGCCGATGCTCGCGTAGCCCGCGCGGGTCGCCTTTTCGGCTGCCCAGCCGGCTCAGTCCTCGCGCTTGAGCGCCGGGAACAGGATCACGTCGCGAATGTTGGCGCTGTCGGTCAGCAACATAACCAGCCGGTCAATGCCGATGCCGCAACCGCCGGTCGGCGGCAAGCCGTATTCGAGAGCCCGGATGAAGTCGGCGTCGTAGTACATCGCTTCGGCGTCACCGGCCTCCTTGGCTGCGACCTGTGCCAGGAAACGCTCGGCCTGGTCCTCGGCGTCGTTGAGCTCGGAGAAACCGTTGGCGATCTCGCGCCCGGTGATGAACAGTTCGAAGCGCTCGGTGATACCCGGTCGGTCGTCCGATTCGCGCGCCAGCGGTGACACCTCGATCGGATAGTCGATGATGAAGGTCGGCTGGATCAGCTTGGCCTCGGCGGTCTCCTCGAACAGCGCCAGCTGCAGCGCGCCCAGTCCGGCCGCGCGCAACTGGGGTTGCGCGGTGTCGACGCCCAGGCGCTGCAGTTCGGTGCGCAGGAAGTCGGTGTCGTCGAGCTGTGCGGTGCTGTAGCCGGGCGCGTACTTGGCGATGGCCTCGGTTATCGTCAAGCGGTCGAACGCCTTGCCCAGCTCGATCATTTCGCCTTGATAGGGCAGTACGGTGGCCCCGGTGGCAGCGATCGCCGCGTCGCGGATCAATTCCTCGGTGAAATCCATCAGCCACCGGTAGTCGGTGTAGGCGGCGTAGAACTCCATCATGGTGAACTCTGGGTTGTGGCGCTGGCTGATGCCCTCGTTGCGGAAATTGCGGTTGACCTCGAAGACCCGCTCGAAGCCGCCGACCACCAGGCGCTTGAGGAACAGTTCGGGAGCGATGCGCAGGAACATTTCCTGGTCGAGCGCATTGTGGTGGGTCACGAACGGGCGTGCGATCGCCCCGCCGGGGATCATGTGCAGCATCGGCGTCTCGACCTCGAGAAAGCCGTTGGAGAGCATGAATGAGCGGATCGCATGGATGATCGAGCTGCGCCGCACGAAGGTGTCGCGCACCGCCGCGTTGACCATCAGGTCGACGTAGCGTTGGCGATAGCGCACTTCTTGGTCGACCAGCCCATGGTACTTGTCGGGCAGCGGGCGCAGCGATTTGGCGAGCAGCCGCACGCTGGCGCAGCGCACCGAGAGCTCGCCCTTCATGGTCTTGAACAGGGTGCCTTCGGCGGCAATGATGTCGCCGAGATCCCAGTGCTTGAAGGTCTCGTGAGCTTCGGCGCCAATACCATCGTCGTTGAGCCAAAGCTGGATCCGGCCGGAGCCGTCCTGGATGGTGGCAAAGCTCGCCTTGCCCTGGACCCGCTTGAGCATCATGCGCCCGGCCAGCGATACCCGGATTTCCTCGCTCGCCAGTTCCTCGCGTGACTTGAAGCCGAAATGCTCGCTCAGGGTTCCAGCCCGGTGCTCGGGGCGATAGTCATTGGGAAACGCGACCCCCGCCGCCCGAATCTGGGCCAGCTTGGCGCGCCGCTCGGCGATGATCTGGTTCTCGTCGCCGGGAGCCGGGATGGGCGTGTCGGGCTGGGCTTCGTTGTTCACTGGGTCACCGCCGGTAATTGAATTATGCGTACGGGCAGGGCGCTTATAGGCCCTGTTTGAGGCTGGCGCCGATGAAGATGTCGAGATCGCCCTCGAGCACTGCCTTGGTGTTGCTGGTCTCGACGTTGGTGCGCAGATCCTTGATGCGGGAATTGTCCAGCACGTAGGAGCGGATCTGGTGGCCCCAGCCGATATCGCTCTTGCCGGCCTCGATCTTGTCCTGCTCGGCCTGGCGCTTGCGCTGCTCGAGTTCGTAGAGCCGCGCCTTGAGCATCTTCATGGCCTCGTCGCGGTTGCGATGCTGGGAGCGATCGTTCTGGCACTGGACCACGGTATTGGTTGGAAGATGGGTGATCCGGACCGCCGACGAGGTCTTGTTGACGTGCTGGCCGCCGGCGCCCGAAGCGCGATAGACGTCGATGCGTAAGTCGGCTGGATTGATGTCGATCTCGATCGAGTCATCGACCTCGGGGTAGACGAAGACCGAGGCGAACGAGGTGTGCCGCCCGCCGCTTGAATCGAACGGCGATTTGCGCACCAGACGGTGAACACCGGTCTCGGTGCGCAAATGGCCATAGGCGTATTCGCCCGTTACGCGAATCGTGGCGCCCTTGATCCCGGCGACATCGCCCTCGGACTCCTCCAGCACCTCGGCCTGGAACCCCTTGCGTTCGCAATAGCGCAGGTATTGGCGCAAGAGCATCGCCGCCCAGTCCTGGGCCTCGGTGCCGCCGGCACCGGCCTGGATCTCCAGGAAGCAGGGATTGGGGTCGGCCGGGTTGGAGAACATCCGCCGGAACTCAAGGCCCTCGACATCGGCGCTGACCGCGTCCATGTCGCCCTCGAGCGCGATCAACGTCTCGTCCTCCTCCTCGCTGCTGGCCATCTCGAAAAGCTCGGCGGCGTCGCGCATCGTCGAGTCCAGTCCGGAGAGCGACTCAACGACCGTTTCAAGTGATTTCTTTTCGCGTCCCAGGTCCTGGGCGCGCTGCGGATCGTCCCAGACGTCGGACGCTTCCAGCAGGCTGTTTACGACTTCGAGGCGATTCTTGCGGTTATCGAAGTCAAAGATACCCCCTGAGCGCAGCAACACGCTCTCTGAGGTCGGCAATCCGCAACTCGATCTGATTGATGCGCTCGGCTTCCATTGCTTGGTACCAGTTTTGGTAAACCTCTCATTATAAGCGATCGCCCAGCTATAAAACCACCCGGATGAGCGATTACGGGGTCCCGACCGCTTCCACCAGCCACTGGATCGTGGCGCGTCCCTGGTACTCGTTGCGGCCGATCCGGTAGGCAATTTTGGCGTGCTCGGGCAACGGATCGAGGCGCTGGAAGGCGATCGCGTCGACCCGCTTGCCCGCGAAGCGTAAATCGAGCTTGAGGTGCGCCCCGCCCACCACCCGCTGCCCAAGGACCTCGACGCGATCGCAGAACAAGGGCTCGGGGAATCCCTGGCCCCAGATCTGCTCGGCCAGGGTATCGGCCAGCGTGAGATCGATAGTGGCCTCGGCGAGCGAACCGTCGGTCAGCAGTTCGCGTTCGAAAGCGGCGCGGTCGGCGATCTCCGCGACGGCCTGTTCGAGCACCTGCTCGAAAAGCTCGCGGTCGGTGGCGTGGATCGTCAGGCCGGCGGCCATCGCATGTCCGCCAAAGCGCACCAGGATACCGGGCGCGATGGTGTTGACGCGCTCGAGCACGTCACGCAGGTGCACGCCGGGAATCGAGCGTCCCGAGCCGCGCAGCATCGTCGGCTCGGCACTGGCCGGTGCCAGCGCCACCGTTGGCCGGTGGAGCCGCTCCTTGAGCCGGCCCGCGACCAGTCCCACCAGGCCTTCGTGCCAATCAGGCCGGTACGCAACCGCGCACAGCCGCGCAGGGTCGAAGTCGCCGATCTCGTCGAGCGCCTGTGCGCGCATCGATTGCTCGATGCCGCGGCGCTGGCGGTTGATGCCGTCAAGTTCGGCGGCCAAACGCGTGGCAGCGTCGGGGTCGTCGCTGAGCAGGCATTCGATTCCCAGGGAAATGTCCTGCAGGCGTCCGGCCGCGTTGACTCGTGGCCCAAGGGCGAATCCCAGGTCGGTGCTGCCGGTGCGATACTCATCGCGACCGGCGACTCGCAGCAGCGCGCGGATGCCGGCGTTGGCGCGGCCGGAGCGGATGCGGCGTAGCCCCGCGGCCACGAGCAGTCGGTTGTTGCGATCGAGTCGCACCACATCGGCGACGGTGCCCAGCGCCACCAGGTCGAGCAGTTCCCCGAGCGCCGGCTCGGCGCCGGTGAAAGTGTTGCGTTCGCGCAGCTCGGCGCGCAGTGCCAGGAGGGTGTAGAACATCACCCCGGCGCCGCACAGGTTCTTGCTGGGGAACTGGCAGCCGGGCCGGTTCGGGTTGACGATCGCGGCGGCCGCCGGGAGTTGCTCGCCGGGCAGGTGGTGGTCGGTGACGATTACCCGCATCCCGGCCGCATTGGCGTGGGCGACGCCCGCGACACTGGTGATGCCGTTGTCGACGGTGATCAGCCAGTCCGGGCGCCCGAGGCGGGGATGGTTGAGGGCGAGATCGACAATTGCCTCGCTCAGCCCGTAGCCGTGCTCGAAGCGGTTCGGCACCAGGTAATCAACCAGGGCGCCCATCATTCTCAGCCCGCGCACCGCCACTGCGCTCGCGGTGGCGCCGTCGCAGTCGTAGTCGCCGATCACGCACAGTTTGGCGCCACTGGCGATGGCATCGGCCAGCAGGACGGCGGCGCGGTCGGCGCCGAGCAGGGCGCTGGGCGGGTGCAGGGCGGCCAGGTCGAGGCCCAGTTCCGCGGGTGAGTCGATCCCGCGGGCGGCCAGCACCCTTGCCAGTACCGGGTCGAGGCCGGCGCTCAGTAGCCGGGCCGCCGCCGCGGCCGGCACCTCCCGGCGGCGGAACATCGGCTCAGTCATCCTGCCTTGCGCCCGCCAGCAAGCGGTTGGCATCGAAGCGCCGCCAGAACTTCCAGCCATCAGCCGGACTCCAGCCCAGCCTGACGATGCGCTCGCGCCCGGTCAAGACCAGTTCCAACTGCCGCGTCCTGGGTGCTTGGCTCAATGTCGGCGCCAGGGCCGCTGCGAGCGCGCTCCAGCCGGTGGTGACGCCGCGCCAGTCGGCTGCCGTGGTGTCCTGTTCCCAGAGCGCGAATTCCACCAGCACCGGCTGGGCTTGAGCGAGCACGCTGGCCAGTTTCTCGTGGCCCCGGTCGGCGGTGCCTGTCGCTGGCGTCCACTCGCGTACCGAAACCCCCGCTGCTCGCGCCAATCCGGCCACGACCGGGGTCTGGGCGAGCACCTGCGAGTAGGGTGCGCCCGCCGCGGTCAGCAGCGTGCTGCGCCCCTCGATCCACAGGCCGTTGATCGGACTCTCGCCCCGTTCTTCCCGGGCGAGGTTGACCGGATGGTCGTGCCAGAGCATCTGGATCTCGTCGTGCAGGCGGCGCCAGAGCCAGGTGTCCTCGCCATCGGGGAGGTAGTCGAAGATGTTGCGGCCGCTCGCCAGCGCGCTCGACCAGCTCTGGAGCCGCAGCGGCGTCTCGCAGCGCAGCCGCCAGCGACCGACGCCAAGCTGGTCGATGGCTAGGTCGCGGCCGGTGAGGTGATCGTTGACGGTCGCCAGCAGTGCCTCGGCCTCGCTGGCGTCCAGTGTCGCGTCGCTCGGCGGCGCCAGGACGATGTGGTCGCGGGCCAGTTGCAGGTGCACGGGCCGCACGATCAGGTCGCCGGCGGATCGGGCGCCTTCATCCGCCGACCAGCCGGCATAGGCGCCGATGCTGGCTGCAGGGTCGACGCCGAAGATCTCGCGCAGCCACGTTTCATGGGCCATTTCACGGGTTTGGCGCTCTGCGGTGGAACTTTCCGCGATCCAGCGCGCGCGCGTCAGCGCCCCACGGAACAACTCGGCGGCTGCCGGATCGAGCCGGCCTTGGGTTTCATATTCGACGTCGAGAGCTCCGACGCACATCAGGATTGCGGTCACGGGACGATTCTATGGCAAACTCTGCCGCGACCCATGCAACTACCCTACGAACTCCTCGTCGGCTTGCGCTATACCCGCCCCAGTCGTGGCGTCGGGCAGCGCAACGGCTTCATTTCGTTCATTTCGGCCCTGTCGGTCGCCGGTATCGCACTGGGCGTCGCGGCGCTGATCGTGGTCCTGTCGGTCATGAACGGGTTCCAGAAGGAAGTCCGCGACCGGATGCTGGGCGTGCTCTCGCATATCGAGGTGTTTGCCGGCAGGGCGCCACTGACCGACTGGCGCACCCTGGTGCTCGAGGCCAGGAAGAACCCGCGCGTGTTGGCCGGAGCGCCCTACGTGTCGGGCCAGGCGATGCTGACCCGCGACGAGACCGTCCGCGGGGTGATCGTGCGCGGCATCGAACCGGCGGTCGAACCGACCGTGGCCGACTTCGCCTCGCACTTCGTGTCGGGATCGGCCGCTGCCCTGGTACCCGGCGAGTATGGCGTGGCGATTGGCATCGAGATGGCCAACCAGCTGCTCATCGCCATGGGCGATCGCATCACGCTGATCGTGCCCCAGGGCACCACCACTCCTGCCGGGCTGGTTCCCCGTCTACGCCAGCTCCGGGTGGTCGGAATCTTCCAGGCCGGGCACTACGAATACGACAGCTCGATGGTGCTGATGAATATCGAAGACGCGGGGCGGCTGTTCCGGGTCGAGGGCGTTACGGGGGTGAGACTGCGCACCAGCGACATGCTCGCTGCTCCGGCGATCGCGCGCGAATTGTCCCGGACGCTGCCGGCTGACCTGATGATTCGCGACTGGTCGCAGGAAAACCGCAATTGGTTCGCCGCGGTCCAGATCGAGAAACGCATGATGTTCATCATCCTGATGCTGATCGTCGCCGTGGCGGCCTTCAATCTGGTTTCGATGCTGGTGATGACGGTGACCGACAAGCGCTCCGACATCGCAATCCTGCGCACGCTGGGCGCCAGTCCGGCCAGCGTGATGAAGATCTTCGTGGTGCAGGGGGCGTCGGTGGGGCTGATGGGAACCTTTGCCGGGGTCGTGCTCGGCGTTGTCCTGGCGCTCAACGTCGGGGCGGTCACAGCTGTGATCGAAACGATGTTCGGCTTCCAGGTCCTGCCCAAGGGAATCTATTTCATCAATCACCTGCCCAGCGATTTGCACGTCGATGACGTCACGATGATTGGCGTGACGGCCTGCGTGCTGGCCTTCGCCGCGACGCTCTATCCGAGCTGGCGGGCATCGCGGGTCCGTCCTGCCGAGGCGCTGCGCTATGAATAGCGCAGCCCCGGTCGCGGTGCTGTCGTGCCGCGGATTGTGCAAGACCTACGGCAGCGGGGACCTGGCGGTCACGGTGCTGCGCGGGGTCGAACTGAGCGTCGCCACCGGCGAGCGGGTCGCGATCATCGGCTCTTCGGGCTCGGGCAAGAGCACGCTTTTGCACCTGCTGGGGGGGCTCGATGAGCCCAGCGCCGGTTCGGTGGAACTGCTCGGCCGGCGGCTCGAAAAAATGGACGAAGCCGAGCGCGGCCAGGCCCGCAACCGCTCGTTGGGCTTCGTCTACCAGTTCCATCACCTGCTGCCCGAGTTCAGCGCGCTCGAGAATGTCGCCATGCCGCTGCACATCCGGCGCCAACCGAAGGCCAAGGCCGAGGCGAGCGCCCGCGAGATCCTGACCAGGGTCGG
>JAHYJF010000142.1 GCA_019428955.1 Burkholderiaceae bacterium | reverse complement strand
CTGGTGACAACGTGAAGATGGTGGTGACGCTGCTGGCGCCGATCGCGATGGAGCAGGGTCTGCGCTTTGCGATTCGCGAAGGTGGCCGCACCGTCGGCGCCGGCGTCGTCGCCAAGGTCATCGAATAAGCGCATAGCGCCGGGGGAATCGATTCGCGTAGGGGCATAGCTCAACTGGCAGAGCGTCGGTCTCCAAAACCGAAGGTTGGGGGTTCGATTCCCTCTGCCCCTGCCACCGCGCCCGGCACTCGAAAGTAGGAATGAAATGGCGAACCAGAACGTAGAAACGGTAACCAGCGCGGCGGATCGCGCCAAGGTCATGCTTGCGATTGCGCTGGTCGTAGCGGGGTTGGTGGGCTTCTACATGCTCGACCAGCTGCCGGCGATCGCGCGGGTCGGCTCGGTGCTGGGCGGCCTGGTGGCCGGCTCTCTGGTGGGCATGACGTCGTCGCCGGGACAGCGGTTCTTCGCCTTCGCGAAGGATTCGTGGGCCGAGACGGGCCGTGTGGTCTGGCCGACGCGCAAGGAAACCACGCAGATGACCATGATCGTCTTTGCGTTCGTGGTGGCGATGGCGTTGTTCCTCTGGGTGGTCGACAAGCTGCTCGAGTGGGGACTCTACGATCTCGCGCTTGGTTGGAAGGGGTAGATGGGCATGCACTGGTATGTGGTTCACGCTTACTCCGGGATGGAGAAGAGCGTCAGGCGTGCCATCCTGGAGCGGATTGCGCGCGCCGGAATGGAGGATAAGTTCGGCCGGATCCTGGTGCCCACCGAAGAAGTCGTCGAGATGAAGAACGGGCAGCGCGCGGTCAGCGAGCGCAGCTTCTTCCCGGGCTACGTCTTCGTCGAAATGGAGATGGACGACGACAGCTGGCACCTGATCAAGCACACCGCCAAGGTCACCGGGTTTGTCGGCGGTTCGGGACACAAGCCGTCGCCGATTTCCGACGAGGAAGTCGAGAAGATCCTGGCCCAGATGCAGGAAGGGGTCGAGAAGCCCAAGCCCAAGGTGTTGTTCGAAGTCGGTGAAATGGTCCGCGTCAAGGAAGGCCCGTTCAACGATTTCAACGGTAACGTCGAGGAAGTGAATTACGAAAAGAGCCGCCTGCGGGTGTCGGTGACGATCTTTGGTCGTTCCACGCCGGTGGAGCTTGAGTTTTCCCAGGTCGAGAAGACCTGAGGAAAGAGGTTTCGGGGCCGTTTCGGCGTGAGGCCGGTGGTTTCCGGATGAGGAGCGTCAGTAGGTGTGCCAGCCGGCTGCCGAAAAGCGCGTTAGAACTCGCAACGAGGAGTAGTTAAATGGCGAAGAAAATCGTCGGCTTTGTCAAGCTGCAAGTGCCAGCTGGCAAGGCCAACCCGGCGCCGCCGATCGGTCCGGCTCTGGGCCAGCGCGGCCTGAACATCATGGAATTCTGCAAGGCCTTCAATGCCCAGACCCAGGGTCTGGAGCCCGGCCTGCCGATTCCGGTGGTGATCACGGCTTACGCCGACAAGAGCTTCACCTTCATCATGAAGACGCCCCCGGCGTCGATCCTGATCAAGAAGGCGGCCAAGATTGAAAAGGGCTCGGCAACGCCGCACACCGCCAAGGTGGGCACCATTACCCGTGCCCAGGCTGAAGAAATTGCCAAGACCAAGATGCCAGACCTGACTGCCGCCGATCTCGATGCCGCGGTTCGCACCGTCGCCGGCTCGGCCCGCAGCATGGGCATCATTGTGGAGGGGGTATAAATGGCTCGGCTCTCCAAACGCGTAAAGGCCAACCAGGCCAAGGTCGACCGCAGCAAGGTCCTGCCGCTGGCTGATGCTCTCAGCCTCGTCAAGGAATGCGCGAAGGCCAAGTTCGACGAATCGATCGACGTCGCCGTGCAGCTCGGCATCGACGCCCGCAAGTCGGACCAGGTGGTCCGCGGCGCCGTCGTGATGCCGGCCGGCACCGGCAAGACGGTCCGGGTCGCGGTCTTCACCCAGGGCGAGAAGGCCGAGCAGGCCAAAGCCGCCGGCGCCGACATCGTCGGCATGGAAGATCTGGCAGAGCAGGTCAAGGCCGGGAACCTCAATTTCGACATCGTGATCGCTTCGCCCGATGCGATGCGCGTGGTCGGCGGCCTGGGACAGATTCTCGGTCCCCGGGGCCTGATGCCCAACCCGAAGGTGGGCACGGTTACCCCCGACGTCGCCACCGCGGTGAAGAACGCGAAGGCTGGCCAGGTGCAGTACCGCACCGACAAGGCCGGGATCGTTCACGCCACCATCGGTCGTGCGTCGTTCGAAAACGAGGCGCTCGAATCGAATCTGAAGGCGTTGGTTAGCGCGCTTAGTCGCGCCAAGCCGGCGAACTCGAAAGGCATCTACCTGCGCAAGGTAGCGGTTTCGAGCACGATGGGTATCGGCGTGCGCGTCGACCCGGGCGTATTTGCCGCGACCTCGGCTGGTTGAGAGGTCGGCAGGAACAGAAGGACTTTGGGCCGCTTGCGCGGAGCCCCGCAGAACCTGTCAAGGGTTCGAATGAGGCGCCGCTCGGGCGGGTTGTCAAAGACCGCAGGGAGGTCACGGACATCTTGTCCAAGGCCGTTAATCGGGGTGAAGCGGAGGCTACCGGCCGATGCCCAATCCACCCTGCGCAGATGGCGGTCCCGAAAAAAGGGTTTCAGTTGCAATCTCGGTTCAATACTGCGGTGCTTCGTGAACTCGGACTCGGTCGCCGTGTTGTAGCGGTCGGAGGTGTTGTCACCGTTGCCATGGGCGCTAGCGCCCGGGGTATCGGCCAGATGGCGCCAACGACCATCACCTGGAGGTAGACCGTGGCTCTCAAGCGTACAGAGAAGGTTGCCGTCGTCGAAGAGATCGCCGCTGAAGTGGCGAAGGCTCAGGCGATTGTGGTCGCTGAGTACCGTGGTCTGGAAGTCGGTTCGATCACCGCACTGCGCAAGCAGGCGCGGGAGTCGGGCGTGTACCTGCGCGTGTTGAAAAACACGCTGGCACGTCGCGCGATTACCGGCACGCCGTTCGAAAAGCTGGCCGACCAACTGGTCGGGCCGCTGATCTATGGCATGTCGAGCGATCCCGTGTCGTGTGCGAAGGTGCTTAACAGCTTCGCCAAGGGGAACGACAAGCTGGTGCTGAAAGCCGGTGCCCTGCCAAACGTGTCACTAGATGCGAATGGCGTAAAGGCGCTGGCGATGCTGCTCAGCCGTGAAGAACTCCTGGCAAGACTGCTTGGCACCATGCAGGCGCCGATCGTTCAGTTTGTTCGCACACTCAATGAAGTGCCGGGACGCTTTGTCCGGGTGCTGGCTGCAGTGCGTGACCAGAAGGAACAGACGGCGGCGTAAGCCCCCGTCCCGGAAACGATATCCAGACAACACCCAATTAGCATCGAACGGAGTATTCAAATGGCAATCAGCAAAGAAGACATCCTTGAAGCAGTGTCCAGCATGTCGGTTCTCGACCTGTCCGAACTGATCAAGCAGATGGAAGAAAAGTTTGGCGTTTCGGCGGCTGCCGCTGTCGCGGCTGCGGCTCCGGCTGCTGCTGCTGCGGCCCCGGCCGAAGAGCAGACCGAGTTCACCGTGATCCTGGCCGCCACCGGCGAGCGCAAGGTCGAGGTCATCAAGGTCGTTCGGGCCGCCACCGCGCTGGGTCTGAAGGAAGCCAAGGACCTGGTCGATGGCGCACCGAAGGCGGTCAAGGAAGGCATCAGCAAGGCCGACGCCGAGGCGCTCAAGAAGCAACTCGAGGACGCAGGCGCGAAAGTCGAGCTCAAGTAACTTGTTTTATTGCGTTTTTCGATCCCCGGCAGCCGCTCTTCTCGGAGAGCGGCCCCGCCGGGTTTTCGCGTCTGTTTCGCCGGGTGAGGCGGCGAAGCGGCGAGCGGGAACTGAAGACCGGGCGTTTGCGCGTGGTGCCAAGGCGGCGCCGCTCTCGAGCGCCCTGCTTTCAGTCCCTGCATGACACATGGAGTGCTCATGACCAAAGCCGTACCATACTCGTTTACCGAGAAGAAACGCATCCGCAAGAGCTTTGCCAAGCGCCGCGAAGTGCTCGATGTCCCTTATCTGCTGGCGACCCAGATTGAGTCATACGAGCACTTCCTGCAGTCGGGGGCGCCGCCGGCGACGCGTGTCCCCGAAGGGCTGCAGGCGGCCTTCACATCGATCTTCCCGATCTCGTCGCACAACGAGATGGCCCGTCTCGAGTTCGTCGAGTACGTGCTCGGGACGCCGGTGTTCGACGTCAAGGAGTGCCAGCAGCGCGGCCTGACCTACTGCGCGCCGTTGCGCGCCCGGGTTCGGCTCGTGATCATGGATCGCGAGGCCTCCAAGCCGACGGTCAAGGAAGTCAAGGAGCAGGAGGTCTACATGGGCGAAATGCCCCTGATGACGACCAATGGCTCATTCGTGATCAACGGCACCGAGCGGGTCATAGTCTCGCAGCTGCACCGCTCGCCGGGGGTCTTCTTCGAGCACGACCGGGGCAAGACTCACAGCTCGGGCAAGCTCTTGTTCTCGGCGCGGATCATTCCCTATCGCGGTTCATGGCTCGACTTCGAGTTCGACCCGAAGGACCTGCTCTATTTCCGGGTCGACCGGCGCCGCAAGATGCCGGTAACGATCCTGCTCAAGGCCATCGGCCTGACCCCCGAGCAGATCCTGGCGCACTTCTTCGTGTTCGACAATTTCCAGCTGATGGCCGAGGGCGCGCAGCTTGAACTGGTTGCCGATCGCCTGCGCGGCGAAACCGCGCGCTTCGACATCACCGCCAAGGATGGCTCGGTGATCGTCGCCAAGGACAAGCGGGTCAACGCCAAGCACATCCGCGAGATCGAAGCAGCCGGCTTGAAGCGGGTCTCGGTGCCGGAAGATTTCCTCATCGGCAGGACGCTCGCCCGCGATGTGGTCGACGCCGACAGCGGCGAGATCATCGCCCGCGCCAACGACGAGATCACCGAAGAAACGCTCACGGCGATGCGTGACGCCGGCGGGCGCGACTTCGCCACCCTCTACACCAATGACCTCGACCAGGGAGCGTACGTCTCGCAGACGCTGCGCACCGACGACACCGCCGACAAGCTTGCGGCCAAGGTTGCGATCTACCGGATGATGCGCCCGGGCGAGCCGCCGACCGAGGATGCGGTCGAGGCGCTGTTCAACCGGCTCTTCTACAACGCTGACGCCTACGACCTCTCCAAGGTCGGCCGGATGAAGTTCAACCGCCGGGTCGGGCGCGAGGAACTGACCGGTGCGATGACACTGTCGGATGAAGATATCCTGGCGGTGATCAAGATCCTGGTCGAGCTGCGCAACGGCCGCGGCGAGATCGATGACATTGACCACCTGGGAAATCGCCGCGTTCGTTGCGTGGGGGAGCTGGCCGAGAACCAGTTCCGCGCCGGCCTCGCGCGCGTCGAGCGCGCCGTCAAGGAACGACTCGGCCAGGCCGAGAGCGACAACTTGATGCCGCATGACCTGATCAACAGCAAGCCGATCTCGGCGGCGATCCGGGAGTTCTTCGGCTCGAGCCAGCTGTCGCAGTTCATGGACCAGACCAATCCGCTGTCCGAGATCACCCACAAGCGCCGCGTCTCGGCGCTTGGCCCGGGCGGCCTGACGCGCGAGCGGGCGGGCTTCGAGGTGCGCGACGTGCATCCCACGCACTACGGCCGGGTTTGCCCGATCGAGACGCCCGAGGGCCCGAATATCGGCCTGATCAACTCGCTCTCGCTCTACGCCCGTCTCAACGAGTATGGGTTCCTCGAGACCCCCTACCGCAAGGTGGTGGACTGCCGGGTGACCGACGAGATCGATTACCTCTCGGCGATCGAGGAAGGGCGGTTCGTCATTGCCCAGGCCAACGCGGCGCTCGACAAGAACGGCCGCATCACGGGCGAACTGGTGTCGGTGCGCAAGAACGGCGAGACCGAGCTGACCTCGGCCGAGCACGTCCAGTACATGGACGTCGCCCCGAGCCAGATCGTGTCGGTGGCGGCATCGCTGATCCCGTTCCTCGAGCACGACGACGCCAACCGGGCGCTGATGGGCTCGAACATGCAGCGCCAGGCCGTGCCCTGCCTGCGGCCCGAGAAGCCAGTGGTCGGGACCGGGGTCGAGCGCACCTGCGCGGTCGACTCGGGAACCGTGGTGACGGCGGCCCGGGGCGGCTCGGTCGACTACGTCGATGCCAATCGGATCGTGGTTCGGGTCAACGACGAGGAAGCCGTCAGCGGTGAAGTCGGCGTCGACATCTACAACCTCATCAAGTACACCCGCAGCAACCAGAACACCAACATCAACCAGCGTCCGATCGTCAAGCGCGGTGACATCATCGTGCGTGGCGACGTCATCGCCGACGGCGCCTCCACCGACCTGGGCGAGCTCGCGCTCGGCCAGAACATGCTGGTGGCGTTCATGCCCTGGAACGGCTACAACTTCGAGGATTCGATCCTGATCTCGGAGCGGGTCGTGGCCGAGGACCGCTACACCTCGATCCACATCGAGGAGCTGTCGGTGCTCGCCCGCGACACCAAGCTGGGCGTCGAGGAAATCACCCGCGACATCGCCAACCTCTCACAGGAAGCCCAGCTCTCGCGGCTCGACGAGTCGGGGATCGTCTACGTCGGCGCCGAAGTCATGGCCGGCGACACGCTGGTGGGCAAGGTCACGCCGAAGGGCGAGACCCAGCTCACCCCGGAAGAGAAGCTGCTGCGCGCGATCTTCGGCGAGAAGGCCAGCGACGTGAAGGACACCTCGTTGCGGGTCCCCTCGGGGATGGTCGGGACGGTTATCGACGTCCAGGTCTTCACCCGCGAAGGTATCGTGCGCGACAAGCGTGCCCAGTCGATCATCGACGACGAGCTCAAGCGCTATCGCCAGGACCTTAACGATCAGCTGCGCATTGTCGAAAACGACGCGTTCTCGCGGATCGAGCGGATGCTGGTCGGCAAGGCCGTCAACGGCGGGCCGCAGAAGCTTGCCAAGGGCAGCAAGGTTAGCGCCGAGTACCTCGCCGGGCTCGATCGCTACCACTGGTTCGAAATCCGCCTGACCGACGATGCCGCCGCCAGCCAGCTCGAGGCACTGAAGGAGTCGATCGAACAGAAGCGCCACCAGTTCGACCTGGCTTTCGAGGAAAAGCGCAAGAAGCTGACCCAGGGCGACGAACTCCCGCCGGGGGTGCTCAAGATGGTCAAGGTCTACCTGGCCGTTAAGCGCCGCCTGCAGCCGGGCGACAAGATGGCCGGGCGCCACGGCAACAAGGGCGTGGTGTCGCGCATCGTGCCGGTCGATGACATGCCCTACATGGCCGACGGCACGCCGGTGGACATCGTGCTCAACCCGCTGGGCGTCCCCTCGAGGATGAACGTCGGCCAGATTCTCGAGGCCCACCTGGGGTGGGCGGCCAAGGGCATCGGGCTGCGCATCGGCGAAATGCTCGACCGCAGCGTGAAGATCAAGGATCTGCGCGGCTTGCTCGCCAAGATCTACGACTCCAAGGGCCACAAGACCGACCTCGATGGGCTGAGCGACGAGGAAATCATCGAACTGGCGCAAAACCTGCGCCAGGGGGTGCCGTTCGCGACCCCGGTCTTCGACGGTGCCAGCGAGGATGAAATCCGGGCCATGCTTGATCTCGCCTACCCGGACGACGATGAGAACACCGTCAAGCTCGGGTTCACGCCCGCCAAGACCCAGTTGCGGCTCTATGACGGCCGAACCGGCGACGCGTTCGACCGGCCGGTGACAGCGGGCTACATGCACATGCTCAAGCTTCACCATCTGGTCGATGACAAGATGCATGCGCGTTCAACCGGGCCGTATTCGCTCGTCACCCAGCAGCCGCTGGGCGGCAAGGCGCAGTTCGGCGGCCAGCGTTTCGGGGAGATGGAGGTCTGGGCGCTGGAAGCATACGGCGCGGCCTACACGCTCCAGGAAATGCTTACGGTCAAGTCCGACGACGTCAACGGGCGGACCAAGGTGTACGAGAACCTGGTCAAGGGCGAACACACGATCGAAGCCGGAATGCCGGAATCGTTCAATGTGCTGGTCAAGGAAATTCGCTCGCTCGGGATCGATATGGATCTCGACCTCGAACGCAACTGATGACACCCGCACTAGCAGGGTAGGGAGCAGTTCATGAAAGCTTTGCTCGATCTGTTCAAGCAGGTCCAGGAAGAAAGGCAGTTCGACGTGATCAAGGTGGGGCTCGCCTCACCTGACAAGATCCGTTCGTGGTCGTTTGGCGAAGTCCGCAAGCCCGAGACCATAAACTACCGGACCTTCAAACCGGAACGCGAAGGCCTGTTCTGCGCCAAGATCTTTGGCCCGATCAAGGACTACGAGTGTCTGTGCGGCAAGTACAAGCGTCTCAAGCACCGCGGCGTAATCTGCGAGAAGTGCGGCGTCGAGGTGACGCTGGCCAAGGTACGCCGCGAGCGCATGGGCCACATCGAACTGGCCTCGCCGATCGCGCACATCTGGTTCCTGAAGTCGCTGCCTTCGCGCCTCGGGATGGTGCTCGACATGACGCTGCGCGACATCGAGCGGGTGCTGTACTTCGAAGCCTTCGTGGTGGTCGATCCGGGCATGACGCCGCTCAAGCGCGGCCAGCTGATGACCGAGGATGACTATCTTGCCAAGGCCAATGAATACGGCGACGACTTCCGGGCCCTGATGGGCGCCGAGGCGGTGCGCGAACTGCTGCGCACCATCGACATCTCGCGCGAGATCGAAACCCTGCGCGCCGAACTCGCGGCGACCGGGTCGGAAGCGAAGATCAAGAAATTCGCCAAGCGCCTCAAGGTTTTGGAGGGTTTCCAGCGCTCCGGGATCAAGCCCGAGTGGATGGTCATGGAAGTGCTGCCCGTGCTGCCGCCTGAACTGCGGCCGCTGGTGCCGCTCGACGGCGGGCGCTTCGCCACCTCGGACCTCAACGACCTGTACCCG
>JAHYJF010000141.1 GCA_019428955.1 Burkholderiaceae bacterium | reverse complement strand
ATTGGCCAGCAGCGCCAGCCCCATGTTGGTCGGCGAGGTCCGGTGGGCGAGCCTCTCGGCCGGGTGCTCCTGGTAATTGTCGGGCGGCAGCCAGTTGTCCTCAGCCGACACGAACGCGTCGAAGAACTCCCAAGTGCGCCGGGCCGTAGTGCGCAGGAACAGGCTTTGCGAGTCGGTAAGCGGGCGGGTTTTCCGCGCCAGCGGCAAACCGAGGCGCCAGGCGATCACGGGAGAGAGCAGCCATAGCGCAATCAGCGGCAGCGCCGCCGCGAGCGCCTCGGGACGCCAGGCTGAGAGCGCGCCGGCCAACGCCAAGGCGATCGCCGGGGCGAACCACATTCGGCGCAGCAGCTGGGCCAGCTCGAGCGTCGTGCTGCCGGTGCGGCGCTCTGCAAACGACTGCCATTCCAGCAGGCGGCGCTTGGTCACCAAGGTCCGCACCGTCGCGCGAGCGGCCGCGTCGAGGTTGTAGAGAGCCTCGTGAGGGAGGGTCGCGAGCGCAAATGCGGCCTGCGCCAGGCCGCGCCCGAGACTGCGCAGCGTTGCCACCAGAACGTGCAGCAGAGGATTTTGGCCGCCGCTGCGCAACGCCTGGATCGCCGCGTTGGCGAGCACCGGCAGGCACACCAGCAGGATCAAGGTTGTGCTCCAGAGCCAGGGATGGGGCATCATGGTCCAGCCGAGCACGGCCAACACCAGCAGGGCGGGAATCGCCAGCGCCCGGCGCAGGTTGTCGATGATCTTGCACACCGCCAGCGCCGAGAGCGGATTGCGCTCCCGCGGGCCGTCCGCATGCGGCACCCACGGCAATGCCCAATCGGCGATCTGCCAATCACCCCTGATCCAGCGGTGGCGGCGGTGCGCATCGGAGAGATAGTCGGCGGGACAGTCTTCGAACAGTTCCACGTCGCTGAGCAAGCCCGCGCGAACGTAGCAGCCCTCGATCAGGTCGTGGCTGAGGATGCGGTTATCCGGGAAGCGAGCGCCCAGGGCGTACGCGAAGGCCTCGACATCATAGATGCCCTTGCCCACGAAGGAACCCTCGGAAAAAAGATCCTGATAGACATCGGACACGGTCCGGGTATAGGGATCGATACCTGCTTCGCCGGCCGACAGCCAGGCGTAGAGCGAGCTATTGGCGCATGGCAAGTTGATGCTCATGCGCGGCTGGAGGACACCGTAGCCTCGGTCAACGCAGTGCCGTTCGCGGTCAAAGCCGGGGCGGTTGAGCGGGTGCGCCATGGTCCCGATCATCTCGCGCGCCGCGTCCCGCGGCAGCTGCGTGTCGGAGTCAAGCGTGATCACGTAGCGCGCACCCACCAGCTCGCCGGCAGATCCGACCACAACTGCGAAATCGTCGAGTGAGCCCGCGAGGATCAGCCGGTTGAGCGCCGCCAGCTTGCCGCGCTTGCGCTCGTAACCCATCCAGCAACCCTCAGTCGGGTTCCATCTCCGCGCCCGATGAAGCAGAACGAAGCGCGTGCCGAGTTCAGCGGGGTAACGCGCGTTGAGAGCGTCGATGCCGGCGCTCACCTGCACCAGCAGCGCCTCGTCCGGCGGCATCCGCTCTTGCGGCGCGTCGCAGCAGTCGCTGAGCAGAGCGAAGTACAGGTGATCGTCGCGGTTGCCGAGGAAGCGCAATTCGAGCCCGTCGATCAGGCGCTCGACCTGTTCTGCCGATACCAGCAGCGTCGGCACCGCCACTACCGTGCGAAAGGCTCCTGGAATGCCATCGGAGAAGTCCAGGCGCGCCAGTGCGCGCGGGCGCACGACCAGCGTCACCAAGGAATTGAGGATGGCTAACGCGACGCTGCTCACCGAGAGCATCACCAGCAGCGCAAAGGGCCAGTGCCGCGCCAGGTCCAGCTCGGCCTCACTGCCGATCAACAAGGCAGCGGTGAGCGCCACGTCGAGCAGCACCACTGCCGCGACATAGAACAGCAAGGGGCTGCGCGCCACCAGCATCCCAAGCCAACCGGTGATGCCAAGTGTGCACCCGAGTTCGCGTTGCAGAGTCTGCAGGCCGTCCCCGAGCAGATAGTGGCCGACGTGGGCCCGGCGGTCACCGTCGCCATGCACCCCCACAGCCTGCTCGGCCAGCCTGATTGCCGCGACCGCCGTTTCCTGTTCGCTGTGCCCGCTGTCGTGGGCGAGGCGCTCGATCACATGGCGGTACGAATCACGAGTGGCGAACGTCATCTCGCCGTAGGTTCGCGCCGGATCGGTGCGCAAAGCCTGCTCGACATGGCTCAGCGTCTCGACGAATTCGCGCCAGTCGCTGGCTCCAATGAGCCGCAGGCTGCCGATGGTATTGCTGACCGAGAGCTGGTCGGCGGCCTGGTCCTGGCTCGCCGCTAACACCATCTGCTCGATTGACTGACCCGACTCGGCAAGCCGCTGCTCGACCCACCCAATCGCCAGCGACAGGCCCGGGCTATGGGCCTGAACGCGACGGGCCAATTCAGCGACGAAGGCCGCGCTGAGCTGCGGGCCGGACCGCGCCATGTCGGCGATGACCACGATCAGGTTGGTCGGGTCTTGCTCGGCGGTGACGATCAGGGCCTCGGCCCATTCGGCCGCCAGATCCTGGTCGACGCGGCTGGCGGCGATGCGCAACGCCGCGCGGCGGAGATTCTCGATTAGAGCCAGCCGCAGCATGATCGGCACCGCCCAGAGTTCGCCCAGGCGCAGCGGCACCACCCCCTGGAAAGCTGCGACGAAGGCGCTCAGCGCGTCGATATCGACCCGGCCATCGCCATGGGCAACCGCTTCCGTTGCCAACTCGTAGACCCGCGGCAAGGTGGCGTTGCGGCCATTAGCCAGGCACGGCAGCTTGCGGCTGTAGCCGCGCGGCAGGTGGCGCTGGGCCGTCCTGATCTGTTCCTCGATCAGGTAGTAGTTGTCGAGCAGCCATTCGGCTGCCAGCGTGATCGGACGCTCGGCCCTGAGCGCTGCGGTCAGCAGGCTCGTGACTTCGGCGATTACCGTCCGGTTCTGTGCCAGCCGCCGCAACAGTCGGGGTCGCGAACGGCCCTCAACGAGACGCAGCAAACCAGCCAGCGCCCGGCCGTGGCGGGCCATCTGGTCGGAATTGAAGAGCTCGGAACGCAGCAGCGATTCGCGCTCAGCGTCGATTCCGGACCGCAACCGACCCTCACGGTCTTCACTCCACCGCTGCAGGAAGTCACGGAAAGCCGTTGGCAACGCCTTCACGTCTGCTGTCCCGAGACCGAGCCACGCCCGTGTAGTGATGCGGCACACCACCCGATCTTCGGCCCACGCGGAGGGTCAAGCGGCGGGTGAGTACCCCGGGGAGGCTCGTATTGAGCCAACTGCCATTGTAGGTGTTTTACGATGAGTCGAAGCTAACGGATACCGATGGTCTTGTGGGTCTGCAGGCTGAGCCGCCAGCGGGGGTGAGCGAGGCAGTAGGCGATGGCCTCTCGGGTATGCTCGGCGCGGCGCGGCGAATCCATCGGTTGAAGCAGGAAATGTTTGAAATCGAGCGCCGCGAACTCCTCCGGCGGCGCATCTGGTTGAGGATAGACCAGCTTGAGTTCATCGCCACTGCGCTGCACCAGACGAGCCCCGCCCTTGGGACTGACGCAGAGCCAGTCGATGCCCGCGGGCGCGGCGATCGTGCCGTTGGTTTCGACCGCGATCTCGAAACCATGAGCGTGCAGCGCGGCGATCAGTTCGGCGTCGAGCTGCAACAGCGGCTCGCCCCCGGTGCACACCACGAAGGGCTGGTGGCCGCCAGGCCAGTGGCTGGCGATCGCCGTCGCCAGTTCGGCGGCGCTGCGGTAGCGCCCTCCGGCAGTGCCGTCGGTACCGACGAAATCGGTGTCGCAGAAGCGGCATACCGCCTGGTCCCGATCCTCCTCGCGCCCGCTCCACAGGTTGCAGCCGGCGAAGCGACAGAAGACCGCCGGGCGCCCCGCCTGGGCGCCCTCACCCTGCAGGGTGTAGAAGATTTCCTTGACCGCGTAAGCCATGGGCAGCCGCTAGATCGGCACTACCGGGCCGGCGTCGCCCCAGTTCAAGATCACGCCGCAGCCAGGGCTCTGGTAGAGGTCGAGCCGTTCGAGTTGCGGCAGCAACGCCCCGGCACGGGCGCGAATCCAGCGCGCCAGCGAGGCGCCGTCGGCGTCCGCGAGTTCGGCCCGCTCGTGCAGTGGATGATGATCGAGATCCCGGAAAACCGGATCGAAGCGGCTCTTGACGTCGCCGTAGTCGATGGTCCAGCCCAGCAAGGCGTCGAGCGGTGCGTGCAGGTGAAGGCGCAGCACGAAGGTGTGACCGTGAACGCCCCGACGAGCGTCGCCGGCCGGGGCGTGCGCCAGCCGCACTGCGCTGTCGAGCCGGAACTCCTTCCAGATCCGATAGTTGCTGCCGTCGAAATTGGCGCCGCACGACGCCGTCTCATAAACCCGCACCCAGCCCAATTCGGGCAGTTGCGGTTGCAGGCGCCGCCAGATCCAGGCCGCCAGCATCTCGCTGGTCGGATTCTCCAGCCCCGGCAGCTCGTTGAGGCAGGAGTGCCGCAGCTGTTGGGCCAGCGGTTGCCAGCACGAGTCGAGGCGCTGGTGATCGATCGGCTGGCCGCCGGCGCGCTCGGCCGCGGCGTGCAACACCACCTCGAAACCGTGGCCATGCATGCGCCCGCACTGGTGCCCGACGGGGACGTTGGGCAGGCGGTGGGCCGCCTCGAAACGATAGCGACGCCACACTTGGGCGTGACCGTGCTCGTCGAGCTCGACGCCGGTGTCGGCGCGACTGCGGATTCCCACCCGGGCAGGGCGGCCGGGCAAGCCCAGCCGTGCCGCGAGCCAGCGCGCGAGGTTGACGTCGGTGGGATCGTCGAGCACCAGGTCGAGCTGCCGGTAGTCGAGCGGCGCGACGCAGGTCTGCAGCTGTTCGCGGAGTTGTTCCACGCCCGAGCCGGGAAATATTTCCCATTCAGACGGCAACTGTGCCCGGACGCTGGCCTGGAAACTGTGGCCGTGCATCCGCTGCGCCGCCGGCAGCGCGCTCAACTGACGCGCCGCCTCGAAGCCGCAGGTCGCGGCGTAGAGCAGTTGATCAGCCACGCTTGATGCTCGGTGACGGGCCGGCGGTCGGGGCGCCCGAAGCGAAACGCGCCGTCAGCGGATCGGGCACGCCGACCTGCGCGAAGCCGCGGGCACGTAACTGGCACGAGTCGCAAGCGCCGCAGGGTTCGCCCTTGGGGCCCGGATCGTAGCAACTGCAGGTCAGAGCGTAGTCGACCCCCAGCGCCAGGCCGGTGCGAATGATCTCAGCCTTGCTCATCGCCAGCAGCGGCGCGTGGATGCGCAGTGCAGCGCTGCCCTCGACCCCGGCCCTGGTGGCCAAGCGGGCCATCGCCTCGAAGGCCGCGATGAATTCCGGCCGGCAGTCCGGGTAGCCCGAATAATCCAGCGCGTTGACGCCGATGAAGATGTCCGTCGAGCCGAGCACTTCGGCCCAGGCGAGCGCGAAGCTCAGGAAGATCGTATTGCGCGCGGGCACATAGGTGATCGGGATGTCGTGTTCCATTTCGGCGGCGCTGCGCCCCTTGGGGACCGCGATATCGGCGGTGAGCGCCGAGCCACCGAAGGCGCGCAGGTCGGCATCAACGACCCGATGTTCACGCGCCTGCAGGGCGCTGGCCACCGCGGCCGCACGCTCGAGCTCGACGCCGTGGCGTTGACCGTAGCTGAAACTGAGTGCGTGCACCGCGTAGCCCTCGGCGCGGGCGATCGCCACCACCGTGGCCGAGTCGAGCCCGCCGCTCAGCAGGACCACTGCGGGCCGGGTGGAATGGGATTTTTTCAGGTTCATCGTGACAAGGCGGCGGTCGCGGGCCCCGCACCAGGGTTCTGGCCAGGGAAAAACGCCGCCATGGTACCTCGTCGGACGGATTTCCACCCATTGGCGGGGATCGGTGAGGCGCCGCGCGGGGGCAGCACCGGGCAAACGCGGGGCCGTGATCCGTCATACTTAACCCTTGGCGTTCCGGACCGCCGCTCGGGTCCGGTCAATAAAATGCGTAATCCAGCGACTGATACCCATGACCGAGAACTACCTCGAAGACCTTGGCGACGGCATTCACGCAGTCGATTCCGGCTACATCCGCAAGCAGTTCGACGCCGTGCACCTGATCGTCTCGGGTGACCGGGCCGCGATCGTCGACACCGCGACTGCGCGTTCGGCGCCGCGGGTGCTGGCGGCATTGGCGCAGCTCGGCATCCCCCGCGAGAACGTCGACTACGTGATCCTCACCCACGTCCATCTCGACCACGCCGGGGGCGCCGGGACGCTGATGGCGGCGCTGCCCAATGCCCGCCTGACGGTGCATCCGCTGGGCGCCCGCCACATGATCGACCCGACCAGGCTCTGGGCCGGCACCTGCCTGGTCTACGGCGAGCAGCGTGCCGTGCAGATGTACGGGGGCCCAACCCCGGTGCCCGCCCAGCAGGTGATCGAGACTCCGGAAGGGGCGAGCGTCAATCTCGCCGGTCGGGTACTCGAGTTCTACGACACCCCCGGCCACGCGCGCCATCACGTGACGATCCGCGACACCTTGACCGGCAACCTCTTCACCGGCGACACCTTCGGGATCGCCTACCGCGAATTGGACGTCGACGGCCGGGCGTTCCTGATGCCGTCGTCGACGCCGACCCAGTTCGATCCCGAGCAGTTGCTGCGCTCGATCGAGCGGATCCTAGCGCTCTCCCCGCCCTCGGTCTACCTGACCCACTATTCGCGGCGCGACGACGTGGCCGCGCTCGGTGTCGAGCTCAAGCGGCGCATTGCGGGCTACGTCGCGATCGCGCAGGCTGAAGCCGGCGCCGGAGCCGAGCGCCAGGCGCGGATCGAAGCGCGGATGGCGAGCTACATGATCGCCGAGCTGCGCGCCCACGGCAGCAAATACTCGGACGGCGAGATCGCCGAACTGCTGACAATCGACATAGCGCTCAACAGCGCCGGACTGATCAACTGGCTCGACCGAATCGGCTGAGCATTTCAGATCATCGCGAGCGAGTGCTTGCGCCGCGGCGGCGGGAAGGCTTCGTCGAGTGCCGCCAGGTCGGCGGCGGTGAGCGAGAGTTTGCGGGCCGCGGCATTCTCGTCGATGCCCGCCACCCGGCCGGACTTGGGGATCACGATGGTCCCGGGCTTTTGCAGCAGCCAGGCCAGCGCCACCTGGGCGTCGGTGGCGCCATGGCGACGCGCAACTTCACCCAGCACCGGATGGGCACCGATCAAACGGCCCTCGTCGAGCGGGCAATAGGCCATGGTTGCGATCTGGTGGCCAACATGCCAGGGCAGCAGTTCGAATTCGACCCCGCGCTGGCTGAGCGCGTAGTAGACCTGGTTGGTCGCGCACTCCCGACCTCCGGCCAGGCCCTCGAGCTCGCGCAGATCGGCGACGTCGAAGTTCGATACCCCCCAGCGGCGGATCTTGCCGGAGCGTTGCAGCGCCTCGAACGCAGCCAGGGTCTCGGCGAGCGGATGGCTGCCGCGCCAGTGCAGCAGGTACAGGTCGATGGTCTCGATGCCCATGCGCTTGAGGCTGCGTTCGCACGCGGTCACGGTGCCGCGCCTCGAAGCGTTGTGAGGCAGCACCTTGCTGACGACGAACGCCTGGTCGCGCCGGCCGATCAGCGCTTCGCCGACCACCAGCTCGGCTCCGCCATCGGCATACATCTCGGCGGTATCGATCACCTGCAGCCCGAGCTCGAGTCCGCGCACCAGCGCGCCGACCTCGGCGCGCAATCGGATGCGGTTCTCGCCCATCTTCCAGGTGCCCATGCCGAGCGCCGGCAGGATCGTGCCGTCACGCAATTGCACCGTCGGGAATGCACTCACTTGCGGCAGCCGTCAATGCCGCCGTTCTTTCGCCAGCGGTAGACCCGCATCGGCGGAACATTGCGCAGTTCCAGGTCGCTGGTTTCGTGTTCGCCCAGCAAGGGAGTGAAGAATCCGGTCACGTGGGGGCGGAATTGGTAGGCGACGAAACAGCCCCCCGGGGTCAGGCCGTGGGCAATTCGTTCGGCGATCTGGCGGCAGAGCGAGCGGGGCAGGGTCGAGAAGGGGATGCCGGAGATGACCGTATCCGGCGAGGACCATCCGTGGTCGGCTAGCGTCGTCGCGAAGTCGACCGCGTCGCCACGATGGACGATCAGGCGACGATCGTCGATTAAGCCGAGTCCTTCGGCGAACCAGGGGTCGCGCTCGATGCACAACAGCTTGGCCTGGGGCCCCAACGCCGCCAGGATCGCCCGGGTGGTCCCGCCGGTGCCAGGGCCGAGTTCGACGACCACCCGGGCACTCCCGATTCCGGCCGAATGGATGATCCGGCGCTCGAGGAATCGCGAACTCGGAATCACCGATCCCACCGAGCTCGGCGAGCGCAGGAATCCACGCAAGAAAGCCAGCTTCTCGCTGGGTTCTGGTCGACGTGCCAGGTCGATGGCTCGCATTCTCTGCTCCCTGTGAAAAGGAATGTGATGCGCCAGAGACGCGCGGCTGCTTGCTCCGGCGCTAGTCGGGCAATTCTACGCCCTGATCGCGCCGGGGGCAGCATTTCCAGATACGCACAGCAGATTGATGGCCAGCGCAGCGGCTGCCAGGCCCATCGCGGCGGTCACCGTCACGATCGAGCCGTAGCCGGCGCAACTCAGTGCAGTTCCCGGCTCCCCCAGGGCGGCAGCTTCGCCACCCAAGCCCAGCGGCAGTTCGGTGCTGTGGATGGCCGTAACGCCGAACGCGCCGCGACCGGAGCGCGGGAAGTCGTAACTCCGGCGCAGGCGCGCACGGACCGAGGCCAGCAGGGCATCTCCCTTGGTGCTGGCGAGATCTTCGCGCCGCAACGCCAGCGGATCTATGCGCCCCCCCGCCGCGCCGCACACCACGATCGGCTGGGGTCGCGCCACGCAATGCGCGATCAGTGCCGCCTTGGCGACGGCACCGTCGAT
>JAHYJF010000140.1 GCA_019428955.1 Burkholderiaceae bacterium | reverse complement strand
CTTGCGCCGCGCCTCGTCCATCGCTTTCTGCACGGCGACCGGCACCTCGCGAGCCTTGCCCTTGCCCATGCCGACCCGGCCGTCGCCGTCGCCCACTACCGCGAGCGCCGCGAAACCGAGAATCCGGCCACCCTTTACCACCTTGGTGACCCGATTAATGGTGATCATCTTCTCGCGCAGGCCATCATCGCGCTCTTCACCGCCACCGCGTGGGCCCCTTGCTTGCATCTTCGCCATTATCGATTCCTGTCCAGTGCCGGGCTCAGAACTTCAGACCGGCTTCGCGGGCCGCATCGGCCAACGCACGAACGCGCCCGTGATACCGATAGCCACCGCGGTCGAAGGCAACGTTGTCGATGCCGGCCTGCAGTGCCTTCTCGGCAATGCGCTTCCCTACCAGCTTGGCCGCGTTCGCGTTACCACCCTTGCCGGTTGCACCGGCGAGTTGGGAGCGCACGTCGGCCTCGAGCGTCGAGGCACTTACCAGCACTTTTGAGCCATCCGCGGCAGTGATATTCGCGTAGATGTGCTGAGCGCTGCGAAAAACCGAAAGCCGGTTCACGCCCAGCTCGCGGATCTTGAGCCGCGTTTGCCTGGAGCGCCGCAGTCGGGCTAGATTCTTGTCCATCGTCTATCGTCCTATCGGTACGGTCGAGCCTTACTTCTTCTTGGTTTCCTTACGCACGACGATTTCGTCGACGTAACGGATGCCCTTGCCCTTGTACGGTTCCGGCGGCCGGTAAGCGCGCACTTCGGCGGCCACCTGTCCGACCTTCTGTTTGTCCGCGCCCTTGATCACGATCTCGGTCTGAGTAGGCGTCAGCACCTGCACACCCTCGGGCATCGCGTGCACCACCGGATGCGAAAAGCCCAGCGCCAGGTTCAGGTTGCTTCCCTGGGCCTGGGCACGGTAGCCCACCCCAACCAGGCTCAGCCGCTTCTCGAAACCATTCGAAACGCCTTGGACCATGTTGGCGATCAGCGCCCGAAACGTTCCGCTCATGGCGTTGGCCTCGCGCGATTCGTCGCTCGCCGAAACCAGCAACTCGGCACCATCCTGGGCGACGCTGACCAGCGAGTTGAGCTTGCGGCTCAGCACGCCCTGGGGACCCTTGGCGCTGATGACGCCATCCTCCAACTCGACCGTTACCCCGGAGGGCACGGTAACTGGCATGTTTGCTATCCGTGACATTGTGTCCTCCTCAAGCCACGTAGCCGATGACTTCGCCGCCGACACCGGTCGCCCGGGCCTTACGGTCGGTCATCACACCGCGCGAGGTGGTCACGATTGCCACGCCCAGTCCATTAAGCACCTTGGGCAGGTCGTGCTGGCTGCGATAGATCCGCAGCCCGGGGCGCGACACGCGTTCAATGCGCTCGATGACCGGACGCCCGGCGTAGTAACGAAGCCCCACCTTCAGTTCGCTCTTGGCGCCGTCGGCGCTGACCGCGTAACTGTCGATGTAGCCCTCGTCCTTCAGGACCTGGGCAATCGCCACCTTCAGCTTCGAAGAGGGCATTGACACACTTTGTTTTTCCACGCGCTGCGCGTTGCGGATGCGCGTAAACATGTCGGCGACTGGATCGCTCATGCTCATGGTTGATTCCTCGCTACCAGCTCGCCTTGACCAGGCCTGGGACTTCGCCCCGAAGTGCAATCTCGCGCAGCTTGCTTCGCGCCAGACCGAACTTGCGGTAGGTGCCGCGCGGGCGGCCGGTGATTGCACACCGGTTGCGCTGCCGCGATGGGCTCGAATCGCGCGGCAACTGCTGGAGTTGCAGCCGCGCTTGATAACGCTCTTCTTCGGATTTCGATTGGTCGTGAATCACGGCCTGAAGCGCAGCGCGCTTTCCCGCGTACTTCTTGACCATTCTTTCGCGCTTGAGTTCGCGATTGATCATGCCGAGTTTCGCCACCTGTCACCTCAATTACGGAAGGGGAAACGGAACGCCGAAAGCAGCGCCTTGGCTTCCTCGTCGGTTTTAGCCGTCGTGGTGATGCTGATATTCAAGCCCCGCAACACGTCGACCTTGTCGTACTCGATCTCGGGGAAGATGATCTGTTCCTTGACCCCGAGGTTGTAGTTGCCGCGCCCGTCGAACGCCTTTGCGGAAACACCTCGGAAGTCGCGCACCCGCGGGAGGGCAACCGTCACCAGGCGGTCGAGAAATTCGTACATTCGCACGCCGCGCAGGGTGACCATGCAACCAATCGCGTAACCTTCGCGGATCTTGAATCCGGCGATTGGCCTGCGCGCCTTGGTGATCACCACTTTTTGTCCGGCGATCTTGGTCAGGTCGCCCGCCGCGAACTCGAGCACCTTCTTGTCCGCGACTGCCTCGCCCACGCCCATATTGAGCGTGATCTTGGTGATCCGCGGAACTTGCATCACCGACTTGTAGCCAAACTTGGCCACCAGGTCGGGGGTGACCTTTTCGCGATACTGTTCTAGAAAACGAGCCATCTTGTTCCTCTCCGGCCCGGCGTCAATTACCGGGCTGCCAGGCACCTAGTTGATGCGTTCAGGCCTTGACTGTTTCGCCGTTCGACTTGAAGAAGCGGGCCTTCTTGCCGTCCTCGAGAACCCTGATTCCAACCCGGTCGCCCTTGCTGGTCACCGGGTTGAAAAGCATCACGTTGGACTGGTCAATCGGCATCGTCTTGTCGACGATTCCACCGGCCTCGCCCTTCATCGGGTTCGGTCGCTGGTGCTTCTTGACGATATTCACGCCTTCCACGAGCAAGTGCGCGGCGTCGACACGGCGCAAAACCGTCCCGCGCTTGCCCTTGTCGCGGCCAGCGATAACGACCACCTCATCACCTTTGCGGATCTTTTCCATCGCCGCCTCCTCAGAGCACTTCCGGCGCCAGCGAAACGATCTTCATGAATCGTTCGGTACGCAGTTCACGAGTAACCGGTCCAAAGATCCTGGTTCCGATCGGTTCCAGCTTGGCATTCAGAAGCACCGCCGCATTGCCATCGAACTTCAACAGCGAGCCATCGGGGCGACGCACGCCCTTGGCCGTCCGGACGACTACGGCGCTATAGATTTCGCCTTTCTTCACGCGACCACGGGGCTGGGCTTCCTTGACGGTCACCTTGATGACGTCGCCAATTCCGGCGTAACGCCGCTTGGAGCCGCCCAACACCTTGATACACATGACCGAACGCGCGCCGGTGTTGTCGGCGACGCTCAACGTCGACTGCATCTGAATCATTTTTGTCCTATCCCAACTTTTCCCGCATCGCGCTTTGGATCGCTCCAACTCGCTAACGGTCAGTCTTGGTCCCGTGGTTCGGGGGGGATTCGGGCTGCCTGGCAACGGACACTACGACCGCCATCACCTGACAACACGAAGCCGTGCAGTATATCCCGGTTATTTTAATAGTGCAAAGACTGACTGACCGCCGCAAATTACGCGGCGGCCCGCACGACCTTGGTCACCACCCACGATTTCGTCTTCGAAAGCGGGCGGCACTCCTGGATTTCGACCGTATCACCCTCGTTGTAGGCAGCCTCAGCGTGGGCGTGATACTTCTTCGAACGCACGATGTACTTACCATAGAGCTCGTGCTTGACAGTGCGCTCGACCAGCACCGTCACCGTCTTGTCCATCTTGTTGCTGACCACGCGCCCGGTCAGCGTGCGCTGGCTCCGGGGAGTCTCGTTAGCGGGAGCGTTCATTGGGCGATCGCCTTCTGTCTAAGCACGGTCCGCACCCGCGCGATATCGCGCTGGGTCTTGCGAAGCTGGCTGGTATTCGACAACTGCTGGGTCGCGACCTGCATGCGCAGCGAGAAATGCGCCCGCAACAGATCGGTCAGCTCCTTGTTGAGCGCCACTTCATCCTTGGCGCGCAGTTCCTTGGCATTCATCTTTATCGGACCTCGTGTCTGGTATGGATCACGCGCCAACCATGCGTGCCACGAACGTGGTCTGCAGTGGCAACTTGGCGGCCGCCAGGGCAAACGCTTCGCGCGCCAGAACTTCGGTCACGCCATCCATTTCATAGAGCACCTTGCCGGGCTGGATTTCGGCGACGTAGTACTCCGGGTTACCCTTGCCGTTGCCCATGCGAACTTCCGCCGGCTTCTTGGAGATCGGCTTGTCCGGGAAAATCCTGATCCAGACGCGACCACCCCGTTTGATATGGCGGGTCATCGCACGCCGGGCAGCCTCGATCTGGCGCGCAGTCAAGCGACCGCGGCCAACGGCCTTGAGCCCAAAATCACCGAAAGCCACCGAGGCGCCGCGCGTGGCATTGCCTTTGTTGCGGCCCTTCTGTTCCTTACGATACTTCCGACGAGCGGGTTGCAGCATCGCTCACTCCTTCAGGTCTCTGAATCCGGTTTGGCGGGTTCGACGCTCTTGAGAGCATCAACGCTCTTGGGGGCATCTTCGGCTTTGCGCACGCGCCGCACGGCCGCCTTGGGCGCCTCTGCAGCTCGTTCGGCTCCGGGAGCACCCTCGCCCTCTGCCCGGGTACGGGCACTACCGCGTCCGGCACCCGGCCGGGTCGCGCGCCGTGCACGCCGGTCATCCCGATCAGGCGACGGTGCCGCGTCCTTCTCGGCCGCATGGGGCGCCTCGCCGCGCGCCAGCATGTCGCCCTTGTAGACCCAGACCTTCACACCGATGATGCCGTAGGTGGTCAGGGCTTCCGAGGTGCCATAGTCGACGTGGGCACGCAGGGTCTGGAGGGGCACTCGGCCCTCGCGATACCACTCGCGCCGCGCTATTTCGTTGCCGTTGAGCCGCCCGGAACTCATGATCTTGATGCCCTGGGCGCCCAACCGCATCGCGTTCTGCATCGCGCGCTTCATCGCGCGGCGGAACATGATCCGCTTCTCGAGCTGCTGGGTAATCGAATCGGCAATCAGCTGGGCGTCAATCTCGGGCTTGCGAATCTCCTCGATATTGACGTGAACCGGCACGCCCATCAGGCGCTGCAGGTCACGCTTGAGTGCCTCGATGTCCTCGCCCTTCTTGCCAATCACCACGCCGGGGCGTGACGAAAAGATGGTGATTCGCGCGTTCTTCGCCGGCCGCTCGATCATCACCCGGCCCACCGATGCCGCCTTCAGCTTGCGCCGCAGGTACTCGCGAACCCGGATGTCGCTGTTGAGCAGGGTTGCGAACTGACCGCTATCGGCGAACCAGCGTGAGGACCAATTGCGACTTACTGGAAGCCGGAAACCGATCGGATGTACTTTTTGTCCCATAGTCTTTCTTCAGCCTCGCGCTCAGTTGCCGACTGTCACGTAAATGTGACAGGTCTGCTTCTCGATCTGCGCACCGCGCCCCTTGGCACGCGCCCGGAAACGTCGCAACGACGCGCCCTCTTCGACGTGGATGGTCTTCACCCGCAATTCGTCGACATCGGCACCGTCGTTGTGCTCGGCGTTGGCGATCGCCGACTCGAGCACTTTCTTGACGATCTGCGCTGCCTTCTTGGGAGAAAACGTGAGGATGTTCAACGCGTGCTCGACGGGTTTGCCGCGCACCAGGTTGGCGACGAGCCTGCCCTTCTGCGCCGAAATCCGGACGCCACGCAGGATTGCCTGAGTTTCCATATCTCTGGTCCCTTACTTGCGAACCGCGGCTTTCTTGCCCGCTGCATGGCCCCTGAACGTCCGGGTCATGGCGAACTCGCCGAGCTTGTGGCCGACCATGTTCTCGTTGACGAACACCGGCACATGTTGCTTGCCGTTGTGGACAGCGATGGTCAGGCCGACAAACTCCGGCAGCACCGTGGAGCGGCGCGACCAGGTCTTGATCGGTCGCTTGTCGCGGCTAGCGACGGCGGCGTCGACTTTCTTCAAAAGGTGGGCGTCGACGAACGGCCCTTTCTTTACTGAGCGTGCCATGGCGTACCCGTTAGGACTTGTTCCGACGCTGAACAATCATGCCGTCGGTGCGTTTGCTGCTGCGCGTCTTGTAGCCTTTGGTCGGTTGACCCCACGGCGACACCGGATGACGGTTGCCACGCGTGCGGCCACCGTGCGGATGGTCGACCGGGTTCATAACCTCGCCGCGCACCGTCGGACGGATGCCGCGCCAACGGTTGGCGCCGGCCTTGCCGATCTGGCGCAGGCTGTGCTCCTCGTTGCCGACTTCGCCGATCGTTGCCCGGCAGTCGATGTGGATACGGCGGATCTCGCCCGAACGCAGCCTCACCTGGGCGTAGATTCCCTCGCGGGCCAGCAGTCGCGCCGAACCGCCGGCAGTGCGTACCATCTGCGCGCCTTTGCCGGGGAACATCTCGATCGCATGGATCGTCGAGCCCACCGGAATGTTGCGGATCGGCAAGGTGTTGCCGGCACGGATCACTGCGTCCGCTCCGCTCATCAGCGAGGTGCCGACTTCCACACCACGGGGCGCCAGGATGTAGCGCCGCTCGCCATCGGCGTAGAGCAGCAGGGCCAGATGGGCGCTGCGGTTGGGATCGTATTCGATCCGCTCGACCTTGGCGGGGATCCCGTCCTTGTCGCGCTTGAAGTCGACCAGGCGGATGTGGGCCTTATGACCGCCGCCGCGGTGACGCACCGTGATATGCCCGTTGTTGTTACGACCCGAACTGCGCTTCTTGCTTTCCGTCAGGGCGTCGACCGGCCGGCCCTTGTGCAGGCCGGGCGTGACGACCCGAACCATCGCACGGTGCCCCGGCGAGGTCGGCTTGAGCTTTATTACCGCCATTACGGAGCCTCCCCGAAATTGAGCTCCTGGCCCTGGGCCAAGGAGACATAAGCCTTGCGAATGTTATCGCGACGGCCGGAGAAGCGACCGAAACGCTTCGTCTTGCCCTTCTGGTTGAGGATCTGCACCGACTCGACCTGCACCTTGAAGAGCAGTTCGACGGCCGCCTTGATTTCCGGCCGGGTGGCATCCTGCAACACGCGAAATGCGATCTGGTTGTTTTTGTCGGCAAGCATGGTTGCCTTCTCGGACACGATCGGCGCGAGCAGCACCTTCATCAGACGGTCCTGGTTCATGTCAGTATCTCCTGAACTTGGGCCAGCGCAGCGCGCGTGATCAGCACCTTGTCGTAACGCACCAGCGACACCGGGTCGGCGTGCCGGGGCTCGACGATCATCACGTTGCGCAGGTTGCGCGAGGCGAGGTGCAGGTTCTCATCGAACGTGTCGGTGATCAGCAACACCGAGCCGTCGCCCATCGCCTTCAATTTGGCGGCGAGCAACTTGGTCTTGGGGGCATCGACCGAGAAACCGTCAATAACCGCCACCCGGTCCTCGCGAGCGAGTTGCGAGAGGATCGAGCACATGCCGGCCCGATACATCTTGCGGTTGACCTTGTGGCTGAAATTCTCGTCAGGCGTACTCGGGAAGATCCGACCGCCGCCACGCCACAGCGGGCTGGAGGTCATACCAGCACGCGCCCGACCGGTGCCCTTTTGCTTGAACGGCTTTTTGGTCGAGTGACGCACTTCGCCGCGATCCTTCTGCTTGCGGTTCGCGCTCCGGGCGTTAGCCTGGTAGGCGACCACGACCTGGTGGATCAGCGGTTCGTTGAATTCGCGCGCGAAGACAGTATCGAACGCATCGATTCGCGATGCGGCCTGTCCTTGCGCGTCAAGAAGCTTCAGTTCCATCGTCGCCCCTATCAGTTCGCGGTGCCGGGCTTGCCGGCTGATGCCCGCACGGCAGGCGTGACGACCACGTCGCCGTTGCGGTGACCGGGCACCGCGCCACGCACCAGCAGCAGCTGGCGCTCGGCATCGACGCGCGCGATCACGAGATTCTGGACTGTGCACTGCGTCGAACCGTACTGGCCAGGCATGCGCTTACCCGGGAACACGCGTCCCGGATCCTGCGCCATACCGGTCGAGCCGGGGGTGTTGTGCGAGCGCGAGTTGCCGTGCGAAGCGCGCCCCGAAGAGAAGTTGTGGCGCTTGATCGCCCCCGAGAAGCCCTTGCCGATCGAGGTTCCGATCACATCGACGAGTTGACCGACCTCGAAGATTTCGGCGCGCAGAACGGCACCGGGCTGGAGTTCACTGGTTTGACTGGGGTCGACCCGGAATTCGCGCAGCACGCTGCCGGCCTCGACCGCCGCTTTGGCGAAATGTCCGGCGCTGGGCTTGTTGACGCGGGATGCACGACGGGTCCCGTAGGCCACCTGGACCGCAACATAGCCGTCGGTTTCGACGGACTTGATCTGGGTGACGCGATTATTCGACACGTCGAGCACTGTCACAGGAACGGATACACCGTCGCCCATGAAAATGCGCATCATGCCGACCTTGCGTCCCACAAGGCCAAGGCTCATTTCTTTTCTCCCGTCCCGGCTACGATTGGCCAGGTGTATTTAGTTTCGGCGTAACGCCCGGCTATGGAGCCAGACGCGGGGCCGGAAAAGCCATAAATTATAGCACTACATCTTCGCCGCAACAAGTCTGTCTGCGGCGTGACTCCTCAGCCCGCCTGCTTGACCGAAATCTTGACGTCGACCCCAGCCGGAAGATCCAGCTTGGTGAGCGCATCAATCGTCTTGTCGGTCGGGTCGACGATGTCCATCAGGCGCTGGTGAGTGCGGATTTCAAACTGGTCGCGCGATGTCTTGTTGACGTGCGGCGAACGCAGCACGTCGAAGCGCTCGATCGAGGTGGGCAGGGGCACGGGGCCGCGGACCACAGCGCCGGTGCGCTTGGCGGTATCGACGATCTCGGCGGCCGACTGGTCGATCAACTTATAGTCGAACGCCTTAAGCCGAATCCGGATTTTCTGGTTGCTCATCGCATGTTCCTTAAAAGAGCGTGGCGGCGCAAGCCGCGAAGTTCTGTTGCCTTGACCTGGTCATGACTGTCCGGGAAGCGAGCATCACACCCCGAACACGCCACACGTTCCTATTCGATGACCTTGGCGACGACGCCGGCGCCGACGGTGCGGCCACCTTCGCGAATCGCAAAGCGCAGACCCTGCTCCATCGCGATCGGCGCCAGCAGCGTCACCACCATCTTCACGTTGTCACCAG
>JAHYJF010000139.1 GCA_019428955.1 Burkholderiaceae bacterium | reverse complement strand
GAGGCCTGCGCCGGCGGCGTCCCGGTCCTGGTTGGACCGCACACCTTCAACTTTGCCGACGCCACCGAGCAGGCGATCGTTGCCGGTGCGGCCCGGCGCGTCGCCGATGCCGCCGAAATGATCGCGGCCGCCGCTGGGTTGTTGGCCGACGATAGCGCGCGCTCGCGCGCCAGCGCCGCGGCGCTGGCCTTCAGCTCGATGCACGGGGGCGCAACGGCGCGCACCGTCGCCGCGCTCTTGCCGCTGCTTGCCGCCGCCTGACCAAAGTCGGCGGCCGCGGGCGCGGCCAAGCGCCCGCCAGGTTGGCCTAATTGGGAGCAGCGACCAGCAGCGCGGCCACCTTCGCCAGGTCTTCCTCGCTCAGCGTGCCAGCCGTTGACTCGAGCCGCAAGCCGTTGACCAGCACGTCATAGCGTGCCTTGGCCAGGTCGCGCCGGGTCGAGAACAGCTGCTGCTGGGCGTTGAGGACGTCGATGTTGATGCGCACGCCAACCTGGTAGCCGAGCAGGTTCGAATCCAGCGAAAGTTGACTGGAGCGTTCGGCCGCTTCGAGCGCGGTGACTTGCGCCAGGCCGCTGCGGACCCCATAGAAAGTCTGGCGAGCCGCCTGTTCCGCGCTGCGCCGGGCAACCTCGAGGTCGGAAAGGGCCTTCTCATGGTTGGCTACGGCTTCCCCGATACGCGCCTGGATCGCGCCGCCGGTGTAGAGCGGCATTGCCAGCTGGACCCCGATCAGGCCGCTGTTGGAATTGATGCCCATCGCACTGGCCGACGGGTTGACCGAGTGGGCGAGTTGCGCCACCAGATCCAGCGTCGGACGATTGGCAAGCCGTTGCCGGGCTATTTCGCGGTTGGCCAGTTCGCTGCCGATCAGCGCCTGCTGCACATAGAAGCTGTTCTGGCGTGCATTCTCGGTCCAGTCATTCTCGGCGGCAGGTTGCGGCCCTTCCAGTTTGACTTTGCTGCGCAGCGTGTAGAGCGTGCCGATCGGCTTGCCCACCAGCAAGGCCAGGGTGGCGCGCTTGACGTCGAGATCGTTCTCGATGGCCAGCTCCTGGGCCACGGTCAGATCGAACCGCGACTGTGCTTCCTGCTGGTCGGTGACCGTCGCGGTGCCGACCTCGAAGTTGCGCTTGGCCGAGGCCAGCTGCTCGGAGATCGCCCGTTTCTGGGCCCGGATCGTGGTCAGGTTGTCCTGGGCCCCGAGCACGTCGAAGTAGGCTTGGGCAACGCGCAGCATCAGGTCCTGCTCAGCCTGGGCGTATTGCGCCTCGGAAATCTTCTCGGACAGTTTGCTCTGCTCGAACGACTCCCAGTTCTGCGGCCGGTAGAGCGGTAGCGATGCCGCCACCACGTAGCTCTGGCTGTTGAAGTCCTGGCTGGGGCCGATGTTGGTGTCGACCAGCTGGCGGTTGACGCTGGCGCTGGCGTTGACGTTGGGCAGCAGCCCGGCGCGGGCCAGGGGCACCCGCGAGCGTGCCGCGCTCAACTGGGAGCGCGCGCTGGCGAGTTGCGCATCTTGTCTCAGGGCATCACGGTAGGCCTGCACCAGATCGGTGGCGAATGCCGGCGAACCGATCGCGATGAGGCCTGCCAGAAGCCCGGCGTGAAGAGCCTTGAATTTCATATGTTCCTCCGGCCTGGCCCATGTCGGCGCCGGCAACAGCTTGCTGCGCAATCCTAGAACGTGAACCGGGGCTTCCCGGGGAATCCGGTCAGGGGCTTGGCAACGGTGTCGAACAGTTGCTCGGTGCGAAATTCCTTCTCGCCCAGGCGGGTGACGAGCTGCGCATGCATGATCGGCAAGGTTCCAACGATGGCGCACAAGCGCCCCCCCACGTTGAGCTTCTCGAGCAGTTCGTGGGGAACGATCTCGACGCTGCCCGAGAGCATGATCACGTCTTCGCTCTCGGCCTCCATGCGCAGCAGGTCGGCCCCGTTGCGCGGTTCGACACTGACATTGCCGATGCCGGCGCGGCTCAGGTTGCCGGCGGCGAAGCGCGCTAGTTCGGGAAGGATTTCGTAGCTGGTGACGTGGCGCGCGTGTTGCGCGAGCAGCGCCGCCATGAAGCCAGAGCCGGCGCCGATCTCGAGCACCGACTCGTGACGCTGGATCTTGAGCGCCTGGAGCATCAGGGCCTCGACCTTGGGGGCGAGCATCGTCTCACCGGTGGCGACGCCGTCGACTACCAGGGGAATCTCCATGTCGGCAAAGGCCATGTCCCGGTATTGCTCGGGAACGAAGTCTTCACGCGGCACCTGGCACATCAGGTCGCGGACATCCTGGTCAGCGACATTCCACGGCCGAATCTGTTGTTCGACCATGTTGAAGCGGGCACGTTCAAAGTCCATTTTTTGGTTCCAAATTCATCAACTGAAGGCAAACCATAATTCTAACAAGGTCACGGGGTACTCTGGGGGACTTCCGGTGGTGGCAAAGGTCGCTTAAGGAACCGCCCTGCGAGATCGTCGAACAACGTGTAGAGCACCGGTACCACCAGCAGCGTCAGCAGCGTCGAGGCCATTACGCCGCCAATCACCGCGTGGGCCAGCGGTGAGCGCTGCTCGGCGCCTTCCCCGGTGCTCACGGCCAGCGGCAACATGCCGAACACCATTGCCAGGGTCGTCATCATGATCGGACGCAAGCGGATCTCGGCCGCCTGCAGCAGCGCCTGGGAACGCTCGACGCCGCGCAGGCGCGCCTTGTTGGCGAAGTCCACCAGCAGGATCGCGTTCTTGGTGACCAGACCCATCAGCATGATGAAGCCGATCATCGAGAAGATGTTGAGCGTCGAACGCCACAGCAGCAACGCGGTGACGACGCCGATCAGCGCCAGCGGCAGCGAAGCCATGATGGCGAAGGGCTGCACGAAGCTGCCGAACTGGGATGCCAGGATCATGTAGATGAAGATCACCGCCAGCGCCAGCGCCTGCACCGCGAAGCCGAAGCTTTCGTTCATGTCGCGGTTGCCGCCGCCGGTGACTAGACGGTAGCCGGGCGGCAGTTCGATCTTCGCCAACCGGTCCTGGATCATCATCCCGGCGGTGCCCGGCGGGACGCCGTCGGTATTGGCCGAAATCAGCACTTCGCGCGCCAGGTCCTTGCGGTTGATCTGGGTCGGTCCGACCCCGGTCTGGATCCTTGCGACCTCGCGCAACGCGACCATCCGCGGTCCGGCATCGCCCTCGGTCTGGCTGGAGGCGACGGTGAGGCGCTGCAGGTCGGCAAGGCCTTCCCGATCGCCGGGCGCCAGGCGGACCATGACTTCGTAGTTCTCGTCGTCGGGCGCGAGCCAGGTGGTGGCAGCCTCGCCGACCAGCAGGGGCCGGAGTGCCGCGCTGATCGACGCCACGCCGACGCCGAGATCGGATGCCAGCGCACGATTGACCTCGAGCGATACCGTGGGCTTGGCCGGTTTGGAACTCGAATCGATCTCGACCACGCCCGGGACCATGCTGACCTCGGTGCGCACCCGCTCGGCCAGGCGCTCGAGGATGGCCGCGTCCTGGCCCTGGACGCTGATCTGGATCGGTTTGCCGGAGCTGACCGCCTCGAGGTTGCCAAGGTCGGTAAGCGTGATCCCCGCAATCCGGGCGAGCCGTGCGCGCACCGGAGCGCGCATCTGCTGCACCGACAGCGCGCGCTGGTTGCGGGGCACCAGCCGGGCAAACACCGTGCCGTAGTTGCGTGCCGGTACCAGACCGGTGCTGATCGTGCCGTAGGTGCCGATCACGCCGTCGAACTCGCGCAGCGCCTCGTGGATCTGCCCGAGCTTGCTCTGGGTGAATGCGATCGACGAACCGACCGGGGTGTAGAACTGGACGTAGACCTCGTTGTTGTCAGCCTGCGGTACAAACTCGGTTCCCACCAGCCTGGCGAGCGGGAAAGAAGCCGCGAAGATCGCGAACGCCAGTATCACCGTGCTCCAGCGATGGCGCAGGCCCCAGCCCAGCAGGCTGACGTAGCCCTCCTCGAGGCGCAGCATCAGCGCCTGGAAACGGCGCAACAGCCAGGCAATCGGACCCCGGCCGCGCGGCCCCTGGGCATCGGGGTCGTGCCACACCGAAGAGAGCATCGGGTCGAGCGTGAACGAGACCAGCATCGAGAGCAGCACGGCGAAGGCGACAGTGACCCCGAACTCCTTGAAGAAGCGCCCGATGATCCCGCCCATGAAGCCGATCGGCAGGAACACGGCGACGATGGTGAAGGTAGTCGCGGCCACCGCTAGTCCGATTTCGCGGGTGCCATCGAAGGCTGCGTCGCGATGATGCTTGCCCATGGCCTGGTGGCGGACGATGTTCTCGCGCACCACGATGGCGTCGTCGATCAGCAACCCGACACAGATCGACAGCGCCAGCAGGGTGACGAGGTTGATCGTGAACCCCATTGCATACATCACCAGGAAGGTGCCGATCAGCGAGATCGGCAGGGTGAGCCCCGTGATCACGGTCGAGCGCCACGACGATAGGAACAGGAACACGATCAGGATGGTCAGTGTCGCGCCTTCGATGATGTTGCGCTGGACACTCTTGACCGAATTGCGGATCGCGGTCGAGGCGTCGCGCACCACGACGATCTTGACTTCGGGCGGCAGCTGGCGACCCAGTTCGGTCGTGATCTGCCTGACCCGGTCTACTACGGCAATGGTGTTTTCGCCCTGCGCCTTGACGATGTCGAGCGAGATTGCCCGCTGGCCATCGACCAGCGCGGCGCTGTCCTCGTCCTCCTGCCCGTCGACGACATTGGCGACCTGCGCCAGGTAGACCGGCTGTCCGCCGCGGCGCGCGACGATGATGCGACCGAAGTCCTCGGCGTTCTTGATCCGCCCCTTGACCTGGACGACCTGCTCGCGATCACTGGCGATGAGGGTGCCGGCCGGCAATTCCTGGTTCTCGGCGCGCAAGGCGTTGATGATCTGGTCGATGCCGACGCGGCGCGCCTCCATCTCGCCGGGTCGGAGCAGCACCTGCACCTGACGGCGCACCCCGCCAACCACCGTCACGCTGCCCACGCCGCCGGCGTTTTCAAAGCGTCGCTTGATGGTCTGTTCGGCCAGCGTGGTGAGCTCGCGGGTGTTGCGCTGCGCTGACTGCACGGCGATCGAGATGATCGGGGTGTCGTCGGGGTTCATCCGGCTGACCAGCGACTCCTTGACGTCCTTCTTGAACTTGGAGCGCACCGCGGCGATCTTCTCGCGCACGTCCTGGGTGGCGAGGGCCGGATCGACCGCGAGGTCGAAGCGGATCACCACCAGCGAGAAGCCCTCGTAGGAGCGCGACGAAAGCTCATAGATGCCGCTGACCGTGTTGACCTGTTCCTCGATCAGGCGGGTGACGTCGGACTCGACGACTTCCGGCGACGCTCCCGGGTATTCGGTCTGCACCAGCACCACCGGGAACACCACGTCGGGGAACTGGTCGATAGCCAGGCGGTGGTAGGAAAACACCCCCAGGACCACGAATGCGCACATCACCATCGTCGCGAAGACGGGGTGGTTGATTGAGACGCGAGTGAACCACATGGCGGGCGCTGGTCCGGTCGGTTACTGGGGTCGAGTTGCTGGTGCGACCCCCGGCGCGCTTGGCGCGTTCGGGGCTGGAGTCTCGATCACCGCGCCGACGGGGAGCGTGCCGAGGTTCACCGGCACGATCTGCTCGCCGGCGTGCAGCCCCTCGAGCACTTCGATCACGCCGGGGCTGCCGTCCTGGGCGGTAGTCGAATCGTCCCTGGCTCCGAGCTTGACATCGCGCTCGACGATCTTGCCGTCGGCGAGCGCGTAGACGAACTTGCGGCCGTTGACGTCACGAACGGCCGCCACCGGGACCGACAGCACGCCGCTCCGGAGCTCGAGGGTGAGCGTGCCCTGGGCGAACATCCCGGCGCGGATTGTTTCCTCGCGATTGGTCATCGCCAGGTATACCGGCACCGAACGGGTGCCGGCCTGGGTGCCGGGATTGATCCGGGCCACCTTGGCAGTCCGGGTTCCGACGACGCCGTCGATGCGCAGCTCGACCTCCAGGCCGACGCGCACCGAGCCGATCTCGGTGGTCGGAACCGAGACCTCGATTTCCATCTGCGACAGGTCGACAATGCTCATCACGCGGCCGTCGGGTGAGACCTTCTCGCCGGGCTGGACGAAACGCTCGGCGACCGTGCCGGCGATCGGCGCCACGATCACGGTGTCGGCCAGGGCCTTGCGCAATTGCGCAAGGCCGGCGGCGGCGGCGTCGGCGTTGGCCCGGGCGACATCGAAAGCCGAGCTTGAGTTGTCGAAGGAGTTCTGCGAGATGAAGCCCTTGGCCAGCAGCTGGCGGTTGTTGTCCTGGGTGCGCCGGGCCTGCTCGACCTGGGCCTGGGCGTTGCGCAGCTGGGCCTCGCGCTCGGTGACCCGCAGCTGGTAGTCGATCGGATCGACTCTGGCGACGATCTGGCCGGCGCGCACCGCCATGCCTTCGCGCACCATCACTTCCTTGAGATCTCCCGAGACCTTGGACTTGACCAGGATCTGACTCACCGGTTTGAGCGTCCCGGTCACCGGTAGGGTGCGGGAAATTTCGCCCGGCTTGATGGTCAGCAGCTCGGCGGGGGCGAGTTGCAGCGTGCGGGGCGCGCTCACCGCCGCCACCGGGGCTCCGGCGGGGCTCTTCGGCGCGCTCGACAGGGCGCCCGAGATGCGGTCGCGCTGGGTGTAGGCGATAGCAGCGACCACGACGATCGCTATCCACCATTTCTTCTTGGTCATAACGGGGTTCTTCCTGGGGCGAGGGCACGCAACACGAATTCGAGATGGGCGCTGAGGAATCGGTCGGGTTCTATGGTCAGCTCGGAGGCGCAGCACGGACCGATCGAGTGGCTCCAGATCGCCTTGAGCGCGATCGGCGCCATCCACAGGTTCACGGCGACCTCGACGTCGAGCGGACGAAACTCGCCGCGGGCAATGCCGCGCTCGAGGATCGCCGCCAGCACCTGCGAAGCCGGCGTGATGACCTCTTTCTGGAAGAAGCGGGCCATGTCGGGGAAATTATGGGCCTCGGCGACCATCATCTTGGCGATGCCGGAGAGCTTGGTCGCCCCGACCTTCGACCACCAGCCGAAGAAGAAGCGCCGCAGCAATTCATCGCTCGGCGCGCGCGAACGGGTGATACCTTCGCCGAAGCTCTGGATCAGCGGCACGATGGTCTCGCTGACCAGCGCCTTGAACAAGTCTTCCTTGCCCGCGAAGTAGAGGTAGAGCGTGCCCTTGCTGACCCCGGCGCGCGCCGCGATGTCCTCGAGGCGGGTGGCGTCGTAGCCCCGCGCTACGAACAACTCGAGCGCGGCGTCGATCAACTCGGCGTGACGGCTCTCCTTGCGGCGCTCCCAGCGGGGCGGGCGGGTGGCTTTCTGGCGGGTTTGCGTAATGGCCGGCATGATGTAAATGACCGATGGGTCAGTAATCGTAGTCCCTGCTCCTGCCGCGGTCAAACTACACTGTCCCTTTGGTTTGCAATACAACGGTCCATGGGCTAGTGTGCAGTCGCCCTCGGGACCCCCGGGGCCAGTGCCAGACCGATCAAGGGAATGCGAAAGAGATGACTGTAGAGGCGAAATTCACTGCCGCGACGGCAGCCGTTGACCAGGCGGCCGTCAAGCCGCTGCCCAACTCCCGACGTATCTATGTCCAGGGTTCCAGGCCGGACCTGCGGGTGCCGATGAGAGAGATCACGCTGGCCGACACCCCGAGCGCGATGGCCGGTCCGGATGGCGTCGAGAAGAACCCGCCGGTAAGCGTCTATGACGCCAGCGGCCCCTATGGCGATCCGGAGTCGCAGATCGATATCCGGCGCGGCCTGGCGGCGGTGCGCGCGGCCTGGATCGAGGAGCGCGACGACACCGAGGTCCTGGACGGGCCGAGTTCAGCCTTTGGCCGCGAACGGCTCGCCGACCCCGAACTGACCGCGCTGCGCTTCGACCTGCGCCGCGCGCCGCGGCGCGCCAAGCCCGGAGCCAATGTGAGCCAGATGCACTACGCCCGCCGGGGCATTGTTACGCCCGAGATGGAGTTCATCGCCATCCGCGAGAACCTGCGCCGCCGCGAGTACCTCGCGTCGCTGGTGGCCAGCGGCCCGAACGGCGAGCGGATGGCCAAGATGATGGAGCGCCAGCACCCTGGGCAGTCCTTTGGCGCGAGCATCCCCGCCGAGATCACACCCGAATTCGTCCGCGACGAGGTGGCGCGCGGGCGCGCGATCATTCCGTCGAACATCAACCATCCGGAATGCGAGCCGATGGTGATCGGGCGCAATTTCCTGGTCAAGGTCAACGCCAACATCGGCAATTCGGCGCTGGGTTCTTCGATCGGCGAGGAAGTCGAGAAGATGACCTGGTCGATTCGCTGGGGCGGCGACACGGTGATGGACCTCTCCACCGGCAAACAGATCCACGAAACCCGCGAGTGGATCGTGCGCAATTCGCCAGTGCCGATCGGCACCGTGCCGATCTACCAGGCGCTCGAGAAGGTCAACGGCAAGGCCGAGGACCTGACCTGGGAGATCTTCCGCGACACGCTGATCGAGCAGGCCGAGCAGGGCGTCGACTACTTCACGATCCACGCCGGCGTGCGGCTAGCCTACGTGCCGATGACCGCCGAGCGCATGACCGGCATCGTCTCGCGCGGCGGTTCGATCATGGCCAAGTGGTGCCTCGCGCACCACCGCGAGAGCTTCCTCTACGAGCGCTTCGAGGAAATCTGTGAAATCATGAAGGCCTACGACGTCTCCTTCTCGCTGGGCGACGGGCTGCGTCCGGGATCGATCTACGACGCCAACGACGAAGCCCAGCTCGCCGAGTTGCGCACCCTGGGAGAGCTGACCAAGATCGCCTGGAAGCACGACGTTCAGGTGATGATCGAGGGCCCGGGCCACGTGCCGATGCAGCTGATCAGGGAAAACATGGACCTCGAGTTGCGCGATTGCGACGAGGCCCCGTTCTACACGCTCGGACCGCTGACCACCGACATCGCACCGGGCTACGACCACATCACCAGCGCGATCGGGGCGGCCCAGATCGGCTGGTACGGCACCGCGATGCTGTGCTACGTTACCCCCAAGGAGCACCTCGGGCTGCCCAACA
>JAHYJF010000138.1 GCA_019428955.1 Burkholderiaceae bacterium | reverse complement strand
CCCGAGAGCTGCACCGAGAAGGTCGTCATCGGTTCGCGCGACAGCACTTCCTTGGCACGCCTGGCCTCGATTAGCAGAGCCCGCCAGTCGCCCGACTCATGCCAGTCACCGGGCGCGACGTTGGCGCCGGTCGAACCGGTCTCGCGCAGCGCCCACTCGACGATGCGGCGATCGAAATCGTCACCGCCCAGGGCACTGTCACCGCCGGTCGCCACCACCTCGAAGACGCCCTTGGTCAGGCGCAATATCGAGACATCAAATGTCCCGCCGCCGAGGTCATAGGCGGCGTAGATCCCCTCGGCGGCATTGTCCAGCCCGTAGGCGAGCGCCGCGGCGGTCGGTTCGTTGAGCAGGCGCAAGACCTCGAGGCCGGCGAGCCGCCCGGCGTCGCGGGTGGCCTGGCGCTGCGCGTCGTCGAAGTAGGCCGGAACGGTGATCACGACCCCGTTGAGTTCTCCTCCTAGAGCGGCCTCGGCGCGCAGGCGCAGGGTGCGGAGAATTTCGGCCGAGATTTCGACCGGGCTCTTGTCACCGGCTCGGGTGCGCAGACGCACCATGCCGGGAGCTTCGATCAGGCTGTAGGCCGCGCGATCGATCTCGACGTCGTTTATGCCTCTCCCCATCAGGCGCTTGACCGAAACGACAGTGTTGGTCGGATCGGTACTGGCCTGCGAGAGCGCAGCGGCGCCGACTGCCACCGTGCCGTCAGGGCAATAGCGCACCACCGACGGCAGCAGCGCTCGTCCGAGCTCGTCTTCGATCACTTCGCTGACCCCGGATCGCACCGTCGCCACCAGTGAATTGGTGGTGCCGAGATCGATTCCGGCCGCCAGCCGGTGCTGGTGGGGATCGGGCGCTTCGCCCGGTTCTGAGATCTGCAAGAGGGCCATGTTCTTGGTGGTCTACGCCAGGGCGGCGAGGGATTCCTCGGCGCGTTCCAGCTCGGTGGCAAAACGGTCGACAAAGAGCAGCTGCCTGACCAGGTCGGCAGCGCCCTGATAGTCGTGCGCGGTGTCGAGCGCCGTGGCCAGCAGCGCGGTGATCTCGTCGCGCAACGCCGCCAGTTCGCCCGTCAGTTCATCAAGAGCCCCGCGATCGCGCGTTTGGGTCGCCTCCCCCAGGCGCTCGCGCCAGACGAGCTGGCGCATCAGAAAGTCGGCCGGCATTGCGGTATTGGACTCGATTTGGGGATCGACGCCGTTGATTTCGCAGAGGTAGCGCCCGCGTGAGACCGGCTCGGCAAGCGTGCGGTAAGCCTCGTTGGCCTGCGCCGCCAGTTGCTGCGCCAGGCGCTGCTCGGAGGCGCCGGTTCCGGTGAAGCGGTCGGGGTGAACCGCCGACATCACCCGCCGATAGACGTCGTCAAGCTCGCGCCGATCGAGAGCAAAGGCGGGCTTGAGCGAGAATAGTTCGAAGTGGTTTTTCTTCAGCGCATTCATACGGTCGTCGCGACCAAAAAGAAAAAGGCGGCTTCATGCCGCCTTCCCGAGCCACCCGGCTCGACCCGGCGCCAAGCCGAGATTCTAGATCGTGAACGACTCCCCACAGCCGCACTCGCTCTTGACGTTGGGATTATTGAACCGGAAGCCCTCACTCAGGCCTTCGCGCACGAAGTCCAGCTCAGTACCCTCGAGGTACGGCAGGCTCTTGGGGTCGACCAGCAAGCGCACCCCGTGGCTGACGAACTCGATGTCCTCGGGGTTGGCGCCGTCGACGAATTCAATCTTGTAGGCAAGCCCGGAACAACCCGTGGTCTTGACACCCAGCCGCACCCCGATGCCAGCTCCGCGCTTCTCCATGAAGCGGTTGACCCGGGATGCGGCGGCTTCTGTGAGAGTCACTGCCATTTCACCTTGCTCCGTGATCAAGCTGCCTGGTCGGCATCGGCTTTGACCGTCGTCGCGCCGTGCTTCTTGCGGTAATCAGCGACCGCCGCCTTGATTGCATCCTCGGCGAGGATCGAACAGTGGATCTTCACCGGCGGAAGCGCCAGTTCCTCGGCGATTTCGGTATTGCGGATCGCGGCCGCGTCATCGAGCGAACGGCCCTTGACCCAGGATGTGACCAGCGAGGACGAAGCGATGGCCGAGCCGCAGCCGTAAGTCTTGAACTTGGCGTCTTCGATGATGCCCGCCGAGTTCACCTTGATCTGAAGCTTCATCACGTCGCCGCAAGCCGGGGCTCCAACCATGCCGGTCCCGACCTGGGGATCCGACTTGTCGAAGGCGCCGACATTGCGCGGATTCTCGTAATGGTCGATCACTTTTTCGCTATAGGCCATAGTTCTTCCCTGTTTATCCAGCCGTTCCGGGCGCGCTCAGTGCGCAGCCCACTGGACCGTGTCCAGATCAATACCTTCTTGCGCCATTTCCCACAGGGGCGACATCTCGCGCAGCTTGCCCACCTTCTGGCGAAGCGTCGCAATCGCGAAATCGATTTCTTCCGCGGTGGTGAAACGACCCAGCGAGAAGCGGATCGAGCTGTGCGCCAGCTCGTCGCTGCGCCCCAGGGCTCGCAGGACGTACGATGGCTCGAGACTGGCCGAAGTGCAGGCCGAGCCGCTCGAGACCGCGATGTCCTTGATCGCCATAATCAGCGACTCGCCCTCGACGTAGTTGAAGCTGACATTGAGGTTGTGCGGAATGCGCCGCTCGACGTCGCCATTGAGATAGACCTCTTCCATCTCGCTCAGCCCGTTCCAGAGCCGATCGCGCAACATCCTGATGCGCTCGTTCTCGGTCGCCATCTCCTCACGCGCCAACCGGTAGGCCTCGCCCATGCCGACGATCTGGTGGGTCGGCAGGGTTCCGGAACGCATGCCGCGCTCGTGGCCGCCACCATGAATCTGCGCCTCGATCCGCACCCGCGGCTTGCGCCGCACATACAGTGCGCCGACGCCCTTGGGGCCGTAGGTCTTGTGCGCCGAAACCGACATCAGGTCGATCTTGAGAACCTGCAGATCGATCGGCATCTTGCCGGTCGCCTGCGCCGCGTCGACATGGAAAATGATGCCGCGCGAACGCAGCAACTCGCCGAAGCCGGTCACGTCCTGGATCACGCCAATCTCGTTGTTGACCATCATCATCGAAACCAGGATGGTGTCGGGGCGCAACGCCGCCTCGAGCACAACCGGGTCGATCAAGCCATTTTCCTGGACCTCGAGATAGGTCACCTCGAACCCCTGGCGCTCGAGCTCGCGCATGGTATCCAGGGTTGCCTTGTGCTCGGTCCTGACCGTGATCAGGTGCTGGCCACGTTCGCGATAGAAGTGCGCCGCGCCCTTGATGGCAAGGTTCGACGACTCGGTCGCGCCCGACGTCCAGACGATCTCACGGGGGTCACAGTTGAGCAGCGCGGCAACATGGCCGCGCGCTTCTTCAACGGCGTGCTCGGCAGTCCAGCCGTAGGAATGACTGCGCGAAGCCGGGTTGCCAAACTCGACGTTCAGATACGGCACCATCTTCCCGACCACGCGCGGATCGACCGGAGTCGTCGCGGCGTTGTCGAGGTAGATTGGCAGCTTCATGGATGCATTCCTCAAACGGTATTGAGATGACCCTGGTCGATCTTGATCTTCTGCAGGGTCGAGGTCGGGAATTCCAGCGCCGCCCGGTGTTCCTTGAGCACGGAAATCTTGCGCGACTTCTTGCCTTCGTCACCCTTTTGCGAGTCGACCAGCGCCGACAGCTTCACCGACTGCAGATACTCGACCATTTTCTGGTTGAGCGTCATCCACAGCTCGTGGGTCATGCAAGGGCCGTTCTCGGTGCAGTTGGACTTGCCTCGGCAGCGGGTCGCGTCCAGTGGCTCGTCGACCGCAAACACGATGTCGGCCGCCGAAATTTCGCTCATCTTTCGCGCCAGCGAGTAGCCGCCGCCCGGGCCCCGGGTGCTTTCGACGATCGCGTTGCGGCGCAATTTGCCGAACAGTTGTTCCAGGTAGGAAAGCGAGATATCCTGCCGCTCCGCAATCCCGGCCAGAGTCACCGGGCCGAGATGCTCGCGCATGGCCAGGTCGATCATGGCGGTTACTGCGAATCGGCCCTTGGTCGTCAATCTCATGGCTAATCTCCAGCAGGTTCTGTTAGGACTTGATCAGTAATACCCAACCATTGCGATCAAGTATATGTATTCCGACCATTTTAGTACAGAAACTGTTTTTGGAAAATGGTTTTTTGCATGGTGGCGCAGCATTTTGTAAATAAGCGCCAGTGCCAAAAAGAAGCCACTCTTGCCGCCCACTGCCGGGGGTCTCCCTGGTTGACCCAGCCGACCTACCCCGCGGCCTCCTGGCCACGGGTTTTCAGGCAGCCGCGTACTGGGTTGACCGCCGCTTGACGACCTCGATCAGCCCATTGCAGGCGTCTTCGATGTAGTCGAGCGTCTGTTCGAAACCCTGCGCGTTGCCGTAGTAAGGGTCGGGGATCGTGGCCGATTCGTGGTCGGTCGCGAAACGCATCAGCAACTGCAGCTTGTGCCTCAGGTGCTTCGGCGCCATCTGCTGGAGCAGCGCCAGATTGTCCCAGTCCATGGCCAGGATCAGGTCGAATTCCTCGAAGTCCTTGTCCTTGACGCGGCTCGCCTGGAAATTGGCGATCTCATAGCCGCGCCGCGCCGCCACCGCCTGGGCACGGGGATCCGGAGCCTCGCCGACATGGAAGGCGTGGGTTCCGACCGAGCCGACGTGGACGGCTGTCTCCAGCCCGGCCTGTCGGGCAAGGGTCCGAAACACCCCTTCCGCCATAGGCGAACGACAGATGTTCCCGGTGCAGACGAATAGCACTCTAGTGTTCATGGCGAACGATATCGGCTCTCTTCTTCCCATTTCAATATCCATTTCAAGTTCTGTCTAGCCCCCCGACCGTTCTGCCCCTAGGCAGCCCGACCGGTCGCAAGCGCGAGTTCACCCGAACCCCCTGTTGCCCCAAAAACCCTTTCCTTCAGCACTGCCAGCTCGTCGCGGACCTTCGCAGCCCGCTCAAACTCCAGATTCCGTGCGTGCTCGAGCATCTCTTTCTCGAGCCGCCTGATTTCGCGCGCCAGCCCCTTCTCGCCCAGAGCCACATAGCGCGACTGCACGTCGGCCGCCCGTAACGCCTGGGCCGCTTCCTTGCTCACTCCGCCAATTCCGTCGATCAGTTCGCGCACCTGGCGGCGCACCCCGCGCGGCACGATGCCGTTGCTGGAGTTGAAGGCCAGCTGGCGGTTGCGCCGACGCTCGGTCTCCTCGATGGCCCGGGCCATCGAATCAGTGATCCGGTCGCCGTAGAGGATCGCGCTGCCTTGCAGATGCCTGGCCGCACGGCCAATGGTCTGGATCAGGCTGCGGGTGGAACGCAGGAAACCTTCCTTGTCGGCATCGAGGATTGCCACCAGCGAGACCTCGGGCAAATCGAGCCCTTCGCGCAGGAGGTTGATCCCTACCAGGACATCGAACACGCCCAGCCGCAGGTCACGGATGATCTCGACCCGTTCGACCGTATCGACGTCGGCGTGGAGGTAACGGACCTTGATCCCGTGCTCGGAGAGGTATTCGGTCAGGTCCTCGGCCATGCGCTTGGTCAGCGTCGTCACCAGGACCCGGTCGCCGCGTTGCACGCGCTCGCCGATTTCGCCCAACAGGTCATCGACCTGACTCGACGCCGGGCGCACCTCGATCGACGGATCGACCAACCCGGTCGGGCGCACCAGCTGCTCGACGATCTGGCCCGAGTGCTCCATCTCATGGGTCCCCGGGGTCGCCGAAACAAAAACGCACTGCCGCACTCGAGTCTCGAATTCCTCGAAACGCAGCGGCCGGTTGTCCAGCGCCGAGGGCAGCCTGAAGCCATAGTCGACCAAGGTCTGTTTGCGCGAGCGGTCGCCCCGGAACATGCCGCCGAGCTGCCCCACCGTGACGTGGCTCTCGTCGACGATCATCAAGGCGTCGTCGGAGAGATAATCGATCAGCGTCGCTGGCGGATCACCGGCCTTGCCGCCGACCAGATGGCGCGAGTAGTTCTCGATGCCCTTGCAGAAACCGACCTCGTTGAGCATTTCGATATCGAGCCTGGTGCGCTGCTCGATGCGCTGCGCCTCGACCAGCTTGCCCTGCTGCTGGAACATCGCGATCTGGTCACGCAGTTCGACCTTGATGTCCTCGATCGCCCGCAGCACGGTCGCGCGCGGGGTCACGTAATGCGATGAAGGATAGACCGTGAAGCGCGGAATCTTCTGGCGCACCCGCCCGGTCAGCGGATCGAAAAGCTGCAGACTCTCGACCTCGTCGTCGAACAGTTCTATGCGCAACGCCAGCTCGGCGTGCTCGGCCGGGAAGACGTCAATCGTCTCGCCCCGTGCCCTGAAAGTGCCGCGCGTGAATTCCGTTTCGTTACGCTGGTACTGCATCGCCACCAGGCGCTGCAGCAAGCTGCGCCGGTCGATGCGGTCACGCACGCGCAGCGTCAGGACCATCGCGTGATAGTCCTGCGGATTGCCGATCCCGTAGATGCACGAGACGCTGGCGACGATGATCGTGTCCCGGCGTTCGAGCAGCGACTTAGTCGCCGAGAGCCGCAGCTGTTCGATGTGCTCGTTGATCGACGAGTCCTTCTCTATATAGAGATCGCGCTGCGCCACGTAGGCTTCGGGTTGGTAATAGTCGTAATAGGAAACGAAGTATTCGACCGCGTTGTGCGGGAAGAACTCGCGCATTTCGGCGTAGAGCTGGGCGGCAAGGGTCTTGTTGGGGGCGAGGATCAGGGCCGGACGACCGGTGCGCGCGATGACTTGCGCCATGGTGTAGGTCTTGCCTGAACCGGTCACCCCCAGCAACGTCTGGTAGCTCAGGCCATCGGCAAGCCCCTCGCACAGCTGCGCGATCGCCTGCGGCTGGTCACCAGCCGGGCTGAATGGCTCAAAGAGCTGGAAGGGGCTGCCTTCGAAGCTCACGAACCTTTGGCCGTCGCATGCCGTCGTGGTCATTATTGGGGGGTGGCCCGTGCTAATATTTACTTGATTTAATGGTGTGTTCGTTGCACCGCAGCAAAATACGCTGGTCGAAGCGTTGCACACTGCGCAACTGTTTTTCGCCCCATCGCGCATTATCGCCGCGGCGCCAGCAAAAAGCTAGTGGTCTGCACAATATTTGTGCACACAATTTCAAGAAAACCGGCATTTTTACCCACATATCAACTACTTAGGCCAAGCAATGCAAACCTCCATCTTCGCGGCAGTCGAACTCGCGCCGCGCGATCCGATCATGGGCCTCACCGAGGCCTACAACCTCGACACGCGTCCCAACAAGGTCAATCTCGGGGCAGGTGTCTATACCAATGAGGCCGGCAAGGTTCCTCTCCTCGCTGCAGTGCGCGAAGCCGAGAAGCAGCGAATCGAAGCGGCCTTGCCGCGCGGTTACCTGCCGATCGAAGGGATTGCCGCCTACAACCGCGCCGTGCAGGAAATGCTCTTTGGCGCCGATTCCCCCCTTTTGAGCGGCGCTCGGGTCGCCACTTTCGGGGCCCTGGGCGGCACCGGCGCGTTGAAAGTTGGGGCCGACTTCCTGCGCCGCATCAACCCGCAGGCCGGCCTGTGGATCAGTGACCCGAGCTGGGAGAACCATCGCGCACTGTTCGAAGCCGCAGGCTTCAAGGTCCAGACCTACCCCTATTACAACGCCGCCACCAAGGGGGTGCGTTTCGACGAGATGATCGCCGCACTCGCCGCGCTGCCCGCCGGCGAGATCGTGCTGCTGCACGCCTGCTGCCACAACCCGACCGGGGTCGATATCCAGCCCGAGCAATGGCAACAGGTGGTTGCCGCGCTGCAGAAATCAGGCGCAGTCCCCTTCCTCGACATCGCCTACCAGGGTTTCGGCGACGGCATCGAGCCGGATGCCGTCGCGGTACGAACCTTCGCCGCGTCGGGGATGAACTTCTTCGTCGCCAGTTCGTTCTCCAAGTCGTTCTCGCTCTACGGCGAGCGGGTGGGAGCGCTGTCGATCGTCACCAGCGACAAGGACGAAACCGCCCGCGTCGTGAGCCAGGTCAAGCGCGTCATTCGCACCAACTACTCAACCCCCCCGACCCACGGCGAAGCGATCGTGGCTACCGTCCTCGCCGATGCCAGGCTGCGGGCGCTGTGGGAAGAAGAACTCGCCGGGATGCGTGACCGGATTCGCGCGATGCGCTCCGGCCTGGTCGAGCGGCTCAAGGCCAACGGCGTGACCTCGGATCTCGACTACGTCGTGCGCCAGCGCGGGATGTTCTCGTACTCCGGCTTGAGTGCGGCCCAGGTCGAACGCCTGAAAACCGAATTCGGCGTCTACGCCGTCAGCTCGGGACGGATCTGCGTCGCATCGCTCAACCAGGGCAACCTCGACACCGTCGCCAAGGCCATGGCCGCGGTGATGGCCGGCTAAGGAGCGAACACTGATTTGCAGCGCGGGGGCGACCCACGTTATTATTGAGGGCTGTATTCCCCGATAGCTCAGCTGGTAGAGCGACGGACTGTTAATCCGCAGGTCCCAGGTTCGAGCCCTGGTCGGGGAGCCAAGAACAGAGCCGGTTAGCGACGTAGTGGTCACTAACCGGCTTTTCCTTTTGTGGCCCTGAGTCTACACATGGTCTACACAACTCAGACGCCGCTTGTAGGTGCCGACGCCCTACCCTTTAAGGTAGATAGTCGCCGGCTGACGGGGTTTTGCTGAAACGCGGCACTCACCGCCTAATCCGCGTCCGGCCTTCCGCTCTCGCGGCCCCACCGGAAAGGGTCAAGAATCAAACGAACGCGAGCACCTGGTCGATGCTGTTGATCGTGCGCGGCTGCTCTGCCGCCTGGTAGCGTCCTATCGCCATAACCGTCGCGACGATGCCGTCGATCCTGCCGCTCGACTTCGACTTGTCCGGTTTCATGTTGCCGGCCGCGTCCATCGTTGCCGACACGTTCGCCGCCATCCAGCGCAGCGCAGCGTTCCCGCCGTGGTGAATATCGCGAGCCAGTAACCGGCGCTCTAGTTCACGCATCGGCCCTGACATGGACGCGAAGCCCTGCCCGAAGCCGACCATCTCGAACCCGTCGCCGGTCAACTGCGTGGATATCTGGGTAGCGTTCCAGCGGTCGACAGCTATCTCTTTGATGC
>JAHYJF010000137.1 GCA_019428955.1 Burkholderiaceae bacterium | reverse complement strand
GGGGCAGCCCATGCGCACCTGTCGTGACGCCACGATCCATTGCCCTCCGACAATGTTCGAAGAGCGAGGCGCGCTCCGCGCCCGGCTCGAACAGGGCGTAGCGGTCCTCCTCGTCGGATCCCAGCGGCGGGGCGGACAGAAACGGGACTTCGGCGGTCAGGATGGCGGTGTCGCCGGTCGCCCGGACATAGCGGCCGGTTGCATAGACCAGCCACAGCAGATCGTCCGAGCAGTGCGTTCGCACACCCCGGCCCAGTGGGGGATGCCACCAATGCAGCACATCGCCCTCCTCGAACTGGCGGGACGCACAGTCGAGGATATGCGCACGCACGCGCTGGGGATCGGAAAACAGAAGCGCCATCATATCCTGAAGCTGGTCTCGGAAACCGAAGGCGCCCCCGGCCTGCTGGAACCCGGCCCGCGCAAATATCCGTGAAGCATAGGCCTGGTTGAGGAGCCAGCGATTGACCATCAAATCGAAGGCCGGGTCCGGCGTGGTGACCTGAACGGCGCCGAGGCGCCGGGTCCAGACGGCATCGTTGTCGGCAAGGGCCTGTTTCGCCTTCTCGACGTCGGACCAATGCACCGCGAGACGTGCCGCGTCGGCATGATCGCTGCCCTCGCCAAGGACGAAGACGACCTCCTCTGTCGCGCCGGCGGCCAAGTCAATATGGACCTGGAATGCCGCGCAAGGGTCGGCGACATCGCTGACGGCACCATCGAGGCCCCAGGCTGTCAGGCCGGCGGGTTTGGCCGGATCGCCCGGCCGGCCGAGAAACGCCGCGCGGTCGCAGGTCAGGCTGTGCGGCGGCCGGCTGGCGGCAAGAAACACGGTGCGGTCGCCGAACTCGGGAATCCAGCCGTTGCGTGCGATCAGCGCCCGGCTTTCGAAATCGAAACCGCAGGCCACATGCGGCCGCGCGGTACTGGACATCGACCCCAGCAGCCACTCGGCATAATAGGTGACCGTGAACCGGCGGTCCCGATCGCCGGGATTGGACAGGCTCAGCAGCGCCAGCTTCACCGGAGCATCCGGCGGGACGAAGACGGTCAAGAGCTGTTCGAGGCCTTCTTCGTGGCGCTGCCAGGTCGTCGCGCCCGCCCGGTGGCGGATCTGGCAGGTCGCGGCGCTGCCGGCAGGCAGCGGGGTCGGCGTCCAGATATGCTCCGATTCCTCGTCGCGCAGATAGAGCGCCTCGGATTGCGGATCGACCAGAGGGTCGTTCGACCATGGCGTCAGTCGATGCTCGCCGCTGTTGATGGACCAGGTGAAGCCCAGTCCGGCTTCGGAAACGATGGTGCCGAAGCTCTCGTTGGCCAGCACGTTGCACCATGGCGCTGGCGTCACCTGTCCGCCCTCCAGATGGACCACATAGTCGCCCCCCGTGGGGGTGAACCCCCCGAGCGAATTGTCGAAGGCGAGGGTTTCGGGGCGCATGATGGGCGGCGCGGGTACAGGATCAGGCGGTGGCGGACCCACCGGCTGGAACCGTGGCGGCGCGGTGCGTCCCGATCGCGGCGGTGTCATCGCCTCGGCCAGCGATGTGGCCGCGCCGTCGAGGGATATCCGGGCCGTGGCCTCCAGCGTCCGACGTTCCGCTGCACCGAACCGGTCCGCCGCCAGAAGATGAATGCCTCCCGGCCCGCCCAGACGCTCGGGCACGTTCGCGTCGCGAAGAGCGGTAAACAGCAGGTCGCGGATTGGCTCCCGATAACCCGAAGCGCCTTCGCGCAGGATCACCAGGTCCGCGCGAAGGCCATGCCTCAGCCACCACTGATGCGCCCGGATGATGATCGGCAGAAGCTGCGCGTGCGCGTCGTCGACCACCCGCACCAGGACGATCGGCAGATCGCCGGACAGACCCATGCTCCAGAGCATCGGCTGGGCCGGAAGGGCTGTCTCGGACGCGGCCGCCAACACGAGAGGGGGCGGTCGGGGGAAGACGAGATCGCGGCACAGGGCCTGTGCCTCGGCCAGCACGCGGGAATCGAGCCCGAGGCGTCGCGCTTCCAGCGCGGCAGATCGCAGCGCGTCTTCCATGACCCAGTCGAGAGCCGGCGGGGATGCGTATCGGTTGGCGATCTCGAGCGCAGTCTCGCGTGATCCCGCCGCGACTGTCACGAAATCGACCTGCGCGCGCGCCCCGGGCGCCAGTACGACACGCGCGCGCAGTGCCATCACCGGATCGAGCGTCCATCCGGCGGCGCCATCCAGCGGCTCGATCGCACCCGGCGGCCGTTCTGGGTCGCCGTGCCGGCCAAAAAACCGTCTGCGGTCCGTCTCGAAACCTGCCGGCGTTACGGCGGCATCGCCCGCCAGAAGGCTGTGAATGAGGACCGGTGGCCGATCGGCGGGCCGTCGCGGACGACGCTTGAAGATCAGCGCATTCTGGCCTTCGAGGCGCTCGCTGTGGATGAAGAGCTTGCTGAAGGCGGGGTGTCGCTCATGGGCAGGCGCAGGCGCCAGGACGACCTCAGCATAGCTCGTCACATCGATCTCGCGCGTCGCGTCGCTGTCGTTGGAGAGCGTGACGCGGCGAATCTCCACATCGTCGCCTGGCGCGATCGCGACCTCGAGGTTCGTCGACAAACCCTCCACGCGCTCGTGAAATTCGATCTTGTGGGCATGGAACGTCGTCTCCGACGTCCCGTCCGCTCCGCGCCCGCCAAGCGAGCGGACCGCCCCGCTTTCGCGCTCGCTGACATAGATGCGCGCGTCGCCGACACGTCTGACATCGTCGCCTGTCCAGCGCGTGAGCGACTGGCCGCGCCACCAGAGTGCTCCGCCACCGGCGTCGGTCATCCAGGACGCGAGGCTGCCGTTGCCAATGACGTGGAGTTGCAGCGCCGACCGGTTGCGTGCCGTCCAACCGTGCAGCGCCGGTGTGGGCGTGCGTGCGAGGTCAGGGGCCGTAGTCTCGGCCTCGGTCGCCTGCTCGGGCGGATACTCCCAAGGCACGCGCTCCTGCAGAAGCAGTTCGGTGGCGCGCATGCGCGGCTCGCGACCAAGACGCCTGACCAGAATGTTGTCGTTGAGCGCGTTTCCGATCGCGGCCGAAATCATGCCCTGGTGATGGGCCATGTAGGCGCGGACGGGGGTGAAGCCGCCGCTTGCCGGCCGCCGGTCCGGGGTGAAATCGGCGGCCTCGAAAAATCCGTACCGGTCGCGGAGGCCGAGCTTGTCCAGCCGTCGCAGGTTCTTCGTTGCCGTGCTTGGCGCGACTGCCAGCGCCAGAGCGCTTGCATAGGGGGCGACGACGTAGTCCTCGGCAAGGCCGCGCTTCAGGCCTAGGCCGGGCACCCCGAATGCCTGGTACTGGTAACGATGGCCGGCATCGCGGGTCGCGTAGCCGGATTCCGAGACTCCCCAGGGCAGGCCGATCTCTTCACCATAGCGCCGTTGCGCGGCAACGGCGGCGCGTTCGCTCTGACCGAGAAGCCGTCCCTCGTCGCTCGGCAGCAGAAGCGCCGGCATGAGATACTCGAACATCGACCCGTTCCAAGACAGCGTCGTCAGCGCGCCAGCCGCTCTGGTGATGGGGCGCCCCAGATGAAACCAGTGCTCTACGGGTACGTCGCGCTTGGCGATCGCGAAATAGCTCGCCAGCCGGGCCTCGCTTGCCAACAGGTCGTAATGGTGCTGGTCCAACCGGTCGGAGTCGAGGTTGTAGCCGATGAAGAAGGTCCTGGTTTCCGCGTCATAGAGCGGCCGGAAATCCATGCCGAAGGCGCGAACCTCCGCGCGGGCCGCGCATTGCGCGAGGCTGCCGGAGAGATCGCGGCAGGCGGCACTTCCACGCTCGAGCGCAGCGACGACCTCCGCAGCCCAGCGTCGGCTTTCGGGATCAGCGGGTGCGAGCCTGGAAAACGCCTCGCGCGCCCGGCCGATCCCGGCGGCCATCTGGTCAAGCGGCGTATCTGGTGGCGGCATTGCCTCCAGCAACTGGACCAGCCCTTCCATCGGGCCCGGCGGCTTGGCGGTCACGGCGCGCCATGGTTCCAGCGCGTCGAGATCCCGTCGCATGCTCAGAAGGTGGTGATCGGTCCGCTCCAGCCATAGAAAGATCTCGTGACCATCGGCTTTGAGGTTGGATTCAAGCGCCTTGGCGACGAGCCTCTGAACCTCTGGCCACTCCTCCAGGCGGATGGTGTCAATCGCTGCCCCCCAGTCCCGCGGCACGTCCCGAATTTCCGGAAGCTTGCCGGCAATAGGGTCGAGCGAACCGCAGATCGCCTGTCGATCGGCCTCGGGCAACACGGATAGTGCCTCACGCAGGAGGCTGAGTGCATCTTCAAGTCCGTCCCATAACTTTGGCGAAAGCATCGGGCCCCGCGCGGCCTCGTTGCAGGCTTCGCGAAGCGTCAGCAGGCTGACCGCCAGATTGCCGCTGTCCACCGTCGAGACATAGCGTGGCGCGAGAGACTTGAGCGTTTTGGTGTCGAACCAGTTGAGCGTGTGGCCGGCATGGCTCTCCAGCCGATCGAGTGTGTCGAGCGCGGCGGTCACCCGCGCGGAAAGGTCGCGAAGGCCGATATGACCCAGATCCCACGCCGTCACCGTGGACAGGAAGAGCATGCCGACATTGGTCGGGGAGGAGCGGTGCGCGATTTCCTCGTGCGGGCTGGCCTGATAGTTGTCGGGCGGCAGCCAGTTGTCTTCGGGACCGGCAAACATCTCGAAGTAGAGCCAGGTGCGGCGCGCGATCAGGCGCAGATACAGGCGGTCTTCGGGGCGCAGGGTCTCCGCCACCCTTCGCCGCTTTCGGCTGATGCGCCGCGCGATCTCGGGGGAAGCAAACCACAGGAGGAGCAACGGCGCGGCCCCGGCCAGGGCTGCGGGATTGAGCCCGCCGAGCATCAGGGCGACCGCGGTCGCGATCAGTGGGGCCGCAACCATCTCGCGCCAGGTCCCGAGCCGGGTTTGCGAAACTTCCGTTGCGGAATGGGCGGCTGAGGTCCACTCCAGCAGCCGACGCCGCGAAACAACGAGGCGGTGGAGCGTGCGTCCGATCGCCTCGATTGCCATCGCCGCCTCGTAGGCGAGAAAGACGACCGCCAGCAGCCAGCGCCCGGCGTGATCCTGCAAGTTGTGCAGGGTGGTCTGCGTGGCGCCCCGCCTGCGCCCGCGCGCCAGCCCGGTGATGAGGTCGGTGAACAGGTATGCGCCCGGCGCGGCAACCGTGAGCGCCGTCCATGTCAGGGCATGTCCCGGCAGCGCCAGCCATCCCGCAACCGCAAAGGCGACGAGCGCCGGGGGGATCAGGCTGCGGCGCAGATTGTCGAACACCTTCCAGCGGTCGAGTGCCGAAAGCCGGTTGGGGCGGCGCGTGTCGCCGCGCCCCGGTACGGTTCTTCCCAGCCATGGCATCAGTTGCCAGTCGCCCCGGATCCAGCGAAAGGCGCGCCGGGCATAGGCGAGATAGTCGGCGGGGAAGTCCTCGTAGAAGACGATGTCGCTGGCAAGCGCGGCGCGGCCGTGAAGCCCCTCGAACAGATCATGGCTGACGATCGCGTTCTCGGGGACGCAGCCATGCAGGCATCGGTGGAATGCGGCGACGTCGAAGGCCCCCTTGCCGGTGAATATCCCCTCGCCGAACAGATCCTGATAGACGTCGGAGACTGCCCGGCTGTAGATGTCTATCGCTGTATCGCCGGTATAGAGGCGAGTGAACAGCGACCGGTCGCCGGCCTCGGGCAGGATCTCGACGCGGGGCTGAATGAAGGAGTAGCCGCGACGCGGGCGTCCCGTCGTCTGATCAAACTCGACGCGATTCAGCGGATGGGCCAGCGTTCCCAGCAGTCGGTTGATGCTGTTGGGCGGCGCCGTGGTGTCGGCGTCGAGTGTGACCACGAAGCGTGCCTGGCGCAGCCTTCCGACAGCACCCTCGCGCAAGGCAAAGGCATCGGGCAGGTGACCGAGAATGAGGCCGGCAAGTTCCTCGAGCTTGCCGCGCTTGCGTTCCCAGCCCATCCAGCAGCCTTCGGCGGCATTCCAGCGGCGCCCCCGATGGAGGAGCACGAACGGCGCATGGTCGGCATAGCGGGCGTTGAGGCGACGCACGCCAGCGACCAGTGCCGCCTCGATCCGGGCATCTTCGGGCATTCGCTCTGCTTCTGCGTCGGTGAGGTCGCTCAGAAGTGCCATGCGGATGAAGGGATCGGGGTTCGACAGCCAATGCGTCTCGAGCCGCTCGATCAGCGGTTCGACCTCGGCGGCCTTTCGCAGGATCACCGGCATCACCAGTACCGCTTCACAACCGATGTCTAGCCCGTGCTCAAAGTCGAGCTTCGGCAGCACCCGGGTTGGCACCAGTCGGGTGACGAGCCAATGCGTGAAAGTCACGCTGATGATCATTGCGGGCGCGAGCGATAGGACGAGTCCGATTACCCACGCCGCCACGCCGGCGTCGTAGATGGCGAGCAGTCGTGCAGGCACGATCATTGCGGCAATCGCGAAGCCTGCGAGCGCCCCGGCATAGCTCTGGCCAGGATGAGCGATGATCCAGCGGCGCAGGGCGCCACTCCGCCCGGGCCGAAAACCGACCTTCCGCTCGAGCTCCGCCCGGCCCTCTGCGACCAGCCAGCATCCGACATGTCCGAGGCGCCTTGCGCCGGCATGGGCGCGCGTCAGGGTCAGGGCGGCGTCTGCGACGTCCCACTCGGGAATTCCCGCGCCGTCCGCGATGTCCTCGACGGCCTTGCGGTACCGGTCCCGGGTGTCGAAATCCATCGCCGGATAGACCCCGGCCGGATCCCCCTGCAGGATTTCCTCCACACGGCTCACCTGCTCGAAGAACGCCTTCCACGACGTGTTCGACACCGCCATCAGCGCCGAAATCGCGCGCGACACGCCCTCTGTCGGGTCCAGGCTCTCGTGTGGCGCCAGTCGGGGCGTTGGTTCGAATGGCGGGACAAGCTCGGGCAGAAGTTCGGACAGCGACTGGACGAGCGTTTCGAGACAGGCAAGCCGCAGCATAGCGGGAAACGCCCAGAGCTCGGCAACCGTCAGCGGCCCGTCCCGCTGATAGGCTCGGACGAACGCCACGGTGTCGGCCAGGCTGACCTGCATGTGCGCGACATCGAGCATCCCTTGCGCCAGCGCCAGGACGCGTGGGATTCCCCGGTATTCCGCTACGACAAGCCGCGGCAGTCGGCGGTAGAAGGCGGCCGGGAGATCCTCGCGCACCTGTCGGATGGCGCGCCGTACCTGAAACTCGTTGTCGAGCAACCACTCCGACGCCTTGATCGCATGCGGCGGCGGATCGGCGCAATCACGGCGCGCGCGAACCAGCCAGGGAAGGATGGCGGACAGTTTCCGCCAGACAGCGGCCGGTTCGGGCGGACCCCTTTCGATGTCATGGCGCGACCGGATTGCGACGGCGGCACTCGTGTGCGGACTGTCCGGCGCGGCGGTTTCTTCCAGTGGCGCCCGGGCCAGCGTCACGCGAGCGCCCGGCTGGGCAACCTGACGGGCATGCCCTCGCCGGACGTCGTGATCGCCATCGGCGTGCCGCCTTCATTTCCCCGCACAAGCAGGACTGGGATGTTCATATGGTTGATCAGGTAGTCGGCGACGCTCCCGACCGACATGTCCGGATGTCCGCTCTGGCCGGTGCAGGACAGCAACAGGAGATCGACGTGTTCCTCCACCACCGCGCGTGCAAGTGCATGGCGGGGATCGCCGCTTGGCAATACCCGCACTCTCGTCGCCGGAGTGGACGGCAAGCGGGACCGAACCCGTTTCAGATAGCGCGCGCCGGCCTGTTCGTTTCGGCGGCGCAACCGATCGCGCAAGCTTATGGCCTCAGCTCCGGGCGGGCCCTCCCCGGTCAGATCGATATCCGGGGCGGCATGGACCAGAACGATCTCGGCGTCGTGGGCGGCCGCGATTCCCAGGCCAAGCGGCAAGGCGCATTCCGATCTGGACGAACCGTCGAGTGGTATCAGCACCTTGCGGAACCGTATCGGCGCCTCCCCGACGTGCGACGACGGAACGATCAGCACCGAACCGCTGACGATCTCGGCGACCCGACGCGTGGTGGCGCCCAGCCCCGGGAAGGAGACGCTGCTTTCGCCGCACCGGCTCAGTACGGTCAGATCCACCGCATTGTCACGGGCCCAGGCACAGATGCGCTCCGCCGCCGGTCCATCGTCGACTACCGTTTCGGTCTGAAGGCCACCGATGTGCGATGCGCGCTCGCGCAGCTCAGCCTCCACATGGCGATGGCGCAGCGTCCACTCCACCGGGTCCATCGGCGACTGTCCCGACGGCGGCTCGAGAACACGCAGGACGGTCAATCGCGCCCCGGTCGCCATGGCCACCGCACTGGCGTAAGCCAACACGGCATCCGCAAAGGATGATGCATCGACACAGGCCAGAACATGGCGAAGTGCCTGGTGATCGGCTTGCGAGCAAGGCTGCACAGCATCCTTGACGTCATGTTTGAGAAGATCAGGTTCTGACATGGCACGCTCCCTGCCAGGATGTTGCAGCAATCCTGGATACCGAGGTTCCCTCCGCTCCGCTCTGCGAGCGGAGCGGCCGGAGGCCGCCCGCATGGCGTCGCTCGGAAAAGAGCGCCACTCTTCAAGCTTCTCTATCTTCGCATTTTTACGTTCAGCAGAGGCGTTTGGAACTGATCCAAATCAGTCAAGGGTGGGACTTTTCGGAACTCCCGAGAGCGATCCCCAATCGGTTAATGATAGCACAAACTCAGTTACAACGCCAACCCCTCTTGCGCATGCAGCCGTGCGTAGGTCGTCCGCGCTGCTGAATGCACCGAAGTCATGATCCACCGGCCTTGTGCTCCGCGTGGCCATCGCCAGGCGCTGCGGTCCATTGACCGAGGTAGATCCGCAGGAAGCCGAACACCGCGCCGATTGCGATCGCGGCGTAGAAGACGATGGCGCGACTGAACCGCCCCGGCTTTACCGGAGGGCAAAACTCTCGGAGAATGCCCGTTATGGAACATGCACAAAAGAAGAAGACCTCGAAGCCGTATTCGCCTGAGTTCCGCGAACGTGCGGTGCGGCTGCTTATGGAACACCGCGATGAGTATCAGTCTGAGGCTGCGGCGCTGAC
>JAHYJF010000136.1 GCA_019428955.1 Burkholderiaceae bacterium | reverse complement strand
GTCCGGCCAGCCGGTCTTCCGAACGGCCATTGCCGTCGGCGCCATCGTCGGCGGATTTGCCCGCCGTACCGGCATCCGGCGCCGGGTTCGCGGCAGCCGGGGGCTTGGTGGCGGAATCGCGCTCAACCTGCTCGAGCAGCGCGATCAGCGGATCGCGCGCAACCAGCGGGTGCAGATCGATGACCAGGCGGTGCCGGTAGTTGCCGACCGGTTCGAGGGTAAACAACCGTGGCGCAACCTCGGTCTTGAGGTCGAACACCAGCCGTACTACGCCGGGACGATTCTGGCCAACGCGCAGCCGGGAGATGTAGGGGTCGTCTGGTTTGATCTGCGCCACGAGCTGGCGCAGCGGGGCGTCAAGTTCGAGTCCCTCGATGTCCACCATCAGCCGCAACGGATCGGCGAGCAAGGCGTGCTTGGCCTGGAGGGGGCGATCGAGCTCGATGGTTACCCGGGTGTAGTCGCGCGCCGGCCAGACCCGTACCGCCACGACCGCCGCGCTGCCTTCGGCGGCACCGGCGAGGCGCAAATTGAAGGCCAGCAGCGAGCTGCTCAGTCCAATCTGCAGCAGCCGGCGGCGCAGGCGGCGTTCAGGCATGCCACCCCCTGCGGGCTGAAGGCCGCGATGAGCGCGTCGCGCCCGCTTGCTCCATCGTCGCGATAGCGCAGGCGCACCGTGAGGTCGGGCGCCGGCAATTGCTCACCGCCGCGCTCCGGCCATTCGATGAGCGAGACCGCGCCAGCGCTGCCGATGAGTTCGTCAAACCCTGCATTAAGCCACTCGTTTTCGTGCGTGAACCGATAGAAATCAAAGTGATACAGCTCGTATCTAGAAAGATTATAAAGTTCAACGAGGGTAAATGTGGGACTTTTGACGCGACCATGGTAGCCAAGGCTCTGCAGCAGCGAGCGGGCAAAGCTGGTCTTGCCGGCGCCAAGCTCGCCGCACAGGAAGATGATCATCCCCGGGGTGAGCACCGGCTCGATGGCGAGCGCCAGTGCCGCGGTGGCTTGCTCGTCGGGCAGTTCGGCGTGGCCAGTGGCCAGCGCGGGAGCACCGCGCGCCGGGTGCTGATCGGATCGGGCAGAATCAGTCATGATAGGTGTCGCATTATCGGTCCAAACCAGTAATACGGAACCCAGGGATGAGCCGCAAGCAGCTGCCGGGCCGTACTGATCTTGCCGCGTGGGCCAGCGAATTGGGCTTCACCGGCTGCGGCATTGCCGCTCTCGACGTCAGCGCCGCGGCGCCCGGTTTGCGCGACTGGCTCGCCGGCGGATTTCACGGCGAGATGGATTATCTCGCCCGGCACGCCACGCTGCGCAGCGAACCGCAGCAGTTGGTTCCGGGAGCGGTCAGCGCCATCATGGTCGCGCTCGACTACGCTCCCGACGATCCCGAGTGGGTGGCCGCGGCGTGGGTCAACCTCGAGAATCCTCAACTGGCCTACGTGTCGCGCTACGCGCTGGGCCGCGACTATCACAAGCTGGTCCGCAAGCGGCTGCAGAAACTCGCCGAGCGCATCAGCGCCGAGATCGGAGACTTCGGCTACCGGGCATTCTGTGATTCAGCTCCGGTCATGGAGGTGGAGCTGGCGCGCCAGGCGGGACTGGGATGGCGGGGCAAGCACACTCTGCTACTCGACCGCCGGCGTGGCTCGACCTTCTTTCTGGGCGCGCTCTATACCGACCTGGCCCTGCCGCCTGACGAGCCGGTGACTGAACACTGCGGCAGCTGCCGCCGCTGCCTCGAAGTTTGCCCGACGCAAGCGATAACCGCGCCCTACCGGCTCGATGCCACCAGGTGCATTTCCTACCTCACTATCGAGCTCTCGGGTTCGATTCCGCCGCCCTTGCGGCCGCTGATCGGCAACCGGATCTACGGCTGCGACGACTGCCAGCTGGCCTGTCCCTGGAACCGCTGGGCCCGGAGCGCAGTCGTCAGCGATTTCGCCCCGCGCCACGGGCTCGACGCCACTGAGCTGGCCGAGCTGTTCGCATGGACCGGGGAGGAGTTCGCTGCGCGCATGGCCGGGTCGGCGATTGACCGCATCGGCCACGAGCGCTGGCTGCGCAACATCGCGGTTGCGCTCGGCAATATGGCGACGCCGGGGGGGGCGGGAGCGGCGCACCTGCGCTCGATCGTGGCTTTGCGGCAGCGCTCCGACCATCCTTCGGCAATGGTCCGGGAACACGTCCAGTGGGCGCTGGCGTGCCACGGTGGCTCTTGACCGGACTTCAGTGCACCAGCGAGAGCCAGAGCGGCAGCGTGACCAGTGATGCCACCATCGAGACGCTGATCAGGAACGCCACGTACGGCCCGTCGCCGCCCATGCGGGTGGCCAGGATGTAGGCGCTCGACGCGGTCGGCATCGCGGTGAACATCACGACGATCTGGGCCGCCGCGGTGTCCAGTTCCAGCACTGTCACCAGCAGCAACGCGAAGGCCGGCATCGCGAGCAGCTTGACCGCCGTGAACCAGACTGTCAGCTGGCGGGTGCCGCGCCGAATCGACTGGTCGGGCTCGAAAGAGTCGGAAAAACTCAGTCCGGCGCCGACGGCCAGCAGGCCTAGGGCGAGAGCGGCACTGCCCAGCCGCGTCACCGTGGCCGCCACCACCTGCGGCAACTCGAGGCCGATGATGTTGCCGATCATCCCCGACACGGTGGCGATGATCAGCGGGTTGCGCACCAGTTCACGCAGCAATCCGGTGCCGGCGTGGCGCGCCAGGGGATAGACCGCGCCGACATTGGCCAGCGGCACCACGAAGCCGACGATCACCGCGCACAGCGCGAGGCCGGGCTCACCGCCGATCCGCTGCGAGAGCGCCAACGCAACGTAGGAATTGAAGCGGAAACCGCACTGCGCGCCCGAGGCGAACTGCGTGGCGGGAGCCCGCAAACCGCGGCGCGCGGCATACGAAAGCACGATGCCCAGCAGCACCGCCGCCAGCGTTACCGAGACCGCAGGGGCAGCCGAACCGAGCGTCAGAGGGGTGCGCAGGATCGAATTGAACAGCAGTGCCGGGAACAGTACGAAATAGACCATCCGCTCCAGTCCGGACCAGAACGCCGTCTCCCAGCCGGCCCAGCGCCGCAGCGCAAAGCCGAACGCGATCAGCGCGAGGTCGGGGTAGAGGAGGGCGATGGTATTCATGGGGTTTTGGGCTCGGCTCGAAGTGTAGCCGAGAGCACTGCCCGAACCGGGGATTTGCGGCTATAGTGCGCTCAGAAGGGCGCGAGTGATGCCGCTGGCGCTGGCCGGAGCCTGACCGGGTATGCGCGGTGCCCGATTGCCGGACAGTAACCAATATCGGAGAAATGCAAATGAAGCGAGTCCTGAGAGCTGCCATCGCCGTCGTGCTGTTCGCCGCCGCTCCATCGTTCGCGGCCGAGAAGGCCGGCGTCAAGTTTGACGATAGCGCGCAGGTGGGCGGCAAGAGTCTGGTGCTCAACGGCGTCGGGCTGCGCTCGATCCTGTTCTTCAAGGCCTACGTCGCGGGGCTGTATGTGCCGGAGAAATCCAAGGTTTCGGCCGCACTGCTGGTGCAGAAAGGACCAAGACGCATTGCGCTGAAGATGCTGATGGAACTTTCCGCCGAACGAATGACCACGGCTTTCGTGGAAGGCATCGAGAAGAATCACAGCGAAGCGCAACTCGCGGCGATGAAGCCCCAGATCGATCAGCTGGCCGCCACCATGGCCGCGATCGGCACCGCCAAGAGCGGCGACACGGTCGATCTCGATTTCGTCGACGGTGCGACCAGGATCTCGCTCAACGGGCAGGCCAAGGGTCAGCCGATCGGCGGCGAGGACTTCTATCCCGCGGTGATGCGCATTTACATTGGCGAGCATCCCGCCGATCGCGACCTCAAGGAAGGACTGCTGGGCGGTTGATAAAGAAGACTGCGCCAGGCCGACCGGCCAAGGGTGTGCGGGTGGCCGACCAGCTTGCCGCCAGCGCCTCGACCGGTGCCGACGACACCAGTTACATCGAGCAATTCTGCGAGGCGCTGTTGCTCGAGGACGGGCTGGCCGGTAACACCCTGCTCGCCTATCGCCGCGACCTCAAGGCCGCTGCGGCGTGGCTGCTCGAACGACGTGACGTGCGCCTCGAGGCTGCCGAGACTCTCGACGTGCACGCCTATATCGCGGCACGCCACGCGGCCTCGCGCTCGACCAGCGCCAACCGCAGGCTGACCGTGTTGCGGCGTTATTTCCGCTTCCTGGTGCGCCAGAAGATCCGCGAATCCGACCCGATGCTGCATATTCGTTCGGCCCGCCAGCCGCCGCGGTTTCCGCAGACGCTTTCCGAGCGCCAGGTCGAGGCGCTGCTCGAGGCGCCGGACACCGAAACCGATCTCGGGATGCGCGACCGCGCGATGCTGGAGACGCTCTACGCCACCGGGCTGAGGGTTTCGGAACTGATTTCGATTCGCAGCGTCGAAGTGGGCTTGACCGAGGGGGTGGTGCGGGTCATCGGCAAGGGCGACAAGGAGCGGATCGTGCCGCTGGGCGAGGAGGCGCGCAGCTGGATCACACGTTACCTGGGGGCAGCGCGCACCACGCTGCTCTCCGGCCGCGCCTGCGATGCACTGTTCGTCACGCGCCTGGGCGGCGCGATGTCGCGGCAGATGTTCTGGACGCTGGTCAAGCGCTACGCGAAGCTGGCCCAGATCGAGGCGCCGCTGTCCCCGCACACGTTGCGCCACGCCTTCGCCACCCACCTGCTCAATCATGGCGCCGACTTGCGGGTGGTGCAGATGCTGCTCGGCCACGCCGACATCTCGACCACCCAGATCTACACCCATATCGCCGGCGCGCGGCTCAAGGCGCTGCACGCCCAGCACCACCCGAGGGGATGATGGCCAAGCGGGTATCGGAAACGCCGGCAACACAGCTCCTGCGCCGCCGCGGCGTCGCATTCGGCGAGCACGTCTACGACTGGATCGAGCACGGCGGCACCGCCGAATCGGCGCGCCAGCTCGGGTTCGACGAACACGCGGTCGTGAAGACCCTGGTAATGCAGGACGAAACCGCGCGGCCGCTGATTGTGCTGATGCATGGCGACCGCACCGTCTCGACCAAGAACCTGGCGCGCCAGACCGGGCGCAAGTCGATCGAGCCCTGCAGCCCGGAAGTGGCCCAGCGCCACACTGGTTACCAGGTCGGCGGCACTTCACCGTTCGCGACCCGCAAGGTGCTGCCGGTTTTCGTCGAGGCCGGGATCCTCGAATTGGCCAGCGTTTTCGTAAACGGCGGCCGGCGCGGCTACCTGGTCAGCATCGCACCGCGACACTTGGTCGACTTGCTGGGGGCGCAGCCGGTACACTGCGCGCTCGGGGACTGACGGGAGAAATCCGGATGGAAGCGCTCTACAGCCTGCTGGCGATCGTGCTCGCCTACCTCTTGGGTTCAGTGTCGTTCGCGGTGCTGGTCAGCCGCGGCATGGGCCTGGCCGATCCCCGCACCTTCGGCTCCAAGAACCCGGGGGCAACCAACGTGCTGCGTTCGGGGAACAAGTGGGCTGCCGCGCTGACCCTGATCGGTGATGGCGCCAAGGGCTGGCTGGCGGTGGTGCTGGCCAGGTACCTCGGCGCGCGCTACGGCTTTGGTCCAGAGACCGTCGCGCTGGTCGGGATAGCGGTCTTCGTCGGACACCTCTACCCGGTGTTCCACGGTTTTGCCGGCGGCAAGGGAGTTGCGACGGCAGGCGGGGTGCTCTTCGGGATTAACCCGATACTCGGGCTGGCGACGGTCGTCGCCTGGGTAATCATCGCCTACTTCTTCCGCTATTCGTCACTCGCGGCGCTGGTCTCAGCGGCGTTTGCGCCGTTGTTCTACGTCTTCGTGTTTGGCGCCGACGTCACGGTTTTCACGATCGTGGCGATGAGCGTCCTGCTGCTTTATCGGCACTGGGACAACTTCGGGCGTCTGATGGCGGGAAAGGAGAAGCGCATCGGTGGCGGCCAGCACTGAGCAGATTCGCGACCGTTTTCGCCGTGATCCTCGGTACCGGGGTGGGCGGTGCGCTGGCGGTCAACGGCGAGGTGTTGCTGGGCGCCAACGCCATAGCCGGCGAGTGGGGCACAATCCGCTGCCGGCGCCGCGCCACTGGAGTGCACAGGTCTTCTCCGATCGGGTCGACACACGGCTGCTGCGCAGCCGGCACGGTGACTCCTCGGGAGTGCGCGGCGCGGCCTGGCTGTGGCCGCTTGCGGCGAGCGGATTGAACCCCGGTTCAGGGCCTGGACCAGGGCGTGCTAGGGCGCGGCTGCGTCAGGAATAGCGGCCAGTTCCTCGAACGGCCAGCGGGGGCGAACTTCGAACGAAAGAGGCCCCGGCGCCGGCGCGGCGCTTGCAGCCAGGCGCAAGGCGCCGACCAGCGCGATCATCGCCCCGTTGTCGGTGCACAGTTCGAACTCCGGAAAGTGCAGCGCGAAGCCATCGCGCTCCTGCGCCAGCGCGAGGCGTTCGCGCAGCCGGCGGTTGGCGCTGACCCCGCCCGCCACCACCAGGCGCCCCACCCCGGTGCTGGCCAAAGCTGCGACCGACTTGGCGACGAGCACCTCGGTAATGGCTTCCTGTACTTCCCAGGCGAGGTCGGCGCGGGCGGCATCGTCGGTGAATCCGCGCCGGGCTGCAGTCATGACGGCGGTCTTGAGTCCGCTGAAGCTGAAGTCGAGCTTGCCCGATTGCAGCATTGGGCGCGGCAGTGAATAGCGCCCTGGGCGACCCCGTGCCGCCAGCGCCGCGATCGCCGGCCCGCCCGGGTAGCCCAGTTCGAGCAGCTTGGCGCTCTTGTCGAAAGCTTCGCCGGCGGCGTCATCGAGAGTTTCGCCCATCAGCCGGTAGCGTCCGACCCCGTTGACCTCGAGCAGCTGGGTGTGCCCTCCCGAGACCAGCAGCGCGATGAATGGGAACGCCGGCGGATCGCGCGAGAGCAGCGGCGAGAGCAGGTGGCCTTCGAGGTGGTGCACCCCAATGGCCGGAATCTCCAGGGCAGTGGCCAGTGCCGCTGCGGTCGCCGCGCCCACCAGCAGGGCTCCGACCAGTCCCGGTCCGGCAGTGTAGGCAATCGCGTCAAGCGCACTCGTCTCCAGCCCGGCGCTCGCGAGCACTTGCTCGGTCAGGGGCAGGACCCTTTGGATATGGTCCCGGGATGCCAGTTCGGGGACCACGCCGCCGAAGTTTTCGTGCATCGCGACCTGCGAGTGCAGCGCGTGCGCCAGCAACCCGCGCCCGCTGTCGTAGAGCGCGACTCCGGTCTCGTCACACGAGGTTTCAATCCCTAGGACAATCATGGAGCGACAGTTTACCCGCCCTCGGCACCGCGCCCGCCAAGGGCCTCAGAGAGTCAAAACGTTGTGCCGACCATGAATCGCGGGCTCCTGTCACCGGCCCGCCCCGGGTTGCCGCCCCGGGTTGCCGTTTGCGGACTGCTTCCGGGTCTGCTAAAATCTTCGATTCTTCAAAGGGGGTGATTCTTTTCATGCCGACCGTCCGACCAAAAGAGAACGAGCCATTTGACGTTGCGCTGCGTCGTTTCAAGCGCACGATCGAAAAAGCGGGCCTCATTACCGAGCTGCGCGCACGCGAGTTCTATGAGAAGCCGACGGCCGAGCGCAAGCGCAAGAAGGCGGCCGCCGTCAAGCGGCACTTCAAGCGTCTGCGCAGCCAGATGCTTCCGAAGAAGATGTACTGATCCGCAAGAAGCCCGCAGAAGCGGGCTTCTTGTTCTCTGCCGCCGCTTCCCCGCCGAAAGCCAGTCAGGAATCGGCGTTCGCTTACCAGGGAGCCCGCATGATGCTCAAGGATCGCGTTATCGAAGACATGAAGGCCGCGATGCGGGCCCGCGACGCCGCGCGCCTGTCGCCGATCAGGATGCTGCTGGCGGCCATCAAGCAGAAGGAGATCGACGATCGCGTCGATCTCGACGATGCCCAGGTCATGGCGGTAGTCAACCGGCAGATCAAGCAGCGGCGCGATTCGATTGCCCAGTTCGAGCAGGCCGGCCGCGAAGATCTGGCTGCGACCGAGCGCGCCGAACTGGAAGTGCTTTCGGCCTACCTGCCAAAACAGGCGGACCCGGCCGAGGTGCAGGCCGAAGTCGCTGCCGCCATCACGGCCAGCGCCGCCAGCGGGCTCCAGGACATGGGCAAGGTAATGGCAATCCTCAAGGGCAAGCTGGCCGGACGCGCCGACCTGTCAGCGATTTCGACGCTGGTCCGGGCGCGGTTGTCGCAATAGCTGTTGCGCGGTGATCCCGCACGATTTCATCCAGGAACTGCTCGCCCGGCTCGATATCGTCGAGGTGGTGGGACGAAATGTGGCCCTGCGCAAGGCCGGAGCCAACTACCAGGGCTTGTGTCCGTTTCATGCCGAGAAGACCCCATCGTTTACGGTAAGCCCGACCAAGCAGTTCTACCATTGCTTCGGCTGCGGCGCGCACGGCTCGGCGATCGGCTTCGTGATGGACCAGTCAGGGCTGTCGTACGTCGAGGCGATCGGCGAACTTGCCGAATCGGTCGGCCTGACCGTGCCCCAGGAGGCCCCTCGCGAGGGTCAGTCGCGCGCTGCGCCCGACTTGCTCGAAACGCTGGCGGCGGCGGAGAAGTTCTATCGCAGCCGGTTACGGGACTCGGAGCGCGCCATTGAGTACCTCAAGGGCCGCGGGCTGACCGGCGAGACCGCAGCTCGCTACGGCATCGGCTACGCGCCCGAGCAATGGCGCGGGCTGCAGGCGGCAGTGCCCGATTACGACTGCAGCGAACTGGTGACTTCGGGGCTGGTGATAGAGGGCGAGCCCGAGACCGATGGCGGCCGGCGCAAGCGCTATGACCGGTTTCGTGACCGGGTGATGTTTCCGATTCGTAGCCCGCGCGGCAAGACCATCGGCTTTGGCGGCCGGGTGCTCGGCGCGGGTGAGCCCAAGTACCTCAATTCGCCCGAGACACCGGTGTTCTCGAAAGGGCGTGAACTCTACGGCCTGTTCGAGGCTCGCGACGAGTTGCGTCATTCCAACGTCGCGATCGTGGTCGAGGGCTATATGGATGTCGTGATGCTGGCGCAACACGGCGTCGGCAACGCGGTGGCGACACTCGGCACCGCCACTACCCCGGAGCATGTCCGCAAGCTGCTGCGGGTGGTCGACCGGGTGGTC
>JAHYJF010000135.1 GCA_019428955.1 Burkholderiaceae bacterium | reverse complement strand
GGCTGGTATCACAGTCGATGCCCAGACCTGGCGCGAGATTGTTGCGGCAGGACGCAAGCTCGGCGTTACGTTGCCGGCTTGAATTCGGCGGGCGCGGCGGCGGGTGATGCGGCGGCGTTCACCGTGCCGGTTGCCGCTGCGCTCGCCAGACCTGTCAGCGATGCCGACTTGCCGCCGGCGGGCTTGGTCGCGCGGATGAAGCCGCTGGCGAACTTACCCTCAACCTGGACAGCCAGCTGCTGCATGTCGGTGCCCTGTGCAGCGAGGAATTCACGCGCATCCTCGACGCTGTAGACCCGCGTGATCTCGATGCCGACGTCGATGAAGCCGGCGCATGCGAGCTTATCGACGTACTCGCTGTCCGATAGTGCACCGGCGACGCAGCCAATCCACAGTTCCATGTTGCGGCGGATCGCCGGCTGCATCTCACCACGCACGACCACGTCCGAGACCGCGAAGCGTCCGCCGGGCTTGAGTACCCGGAAGGCTTCGGCCAGCACGCGGTCCTTGTCGGACGCCAGGTTGATGACGCAGTTGGAGATGATCACGTCGACCGAATCGGCCGGCAGCGGGATGTGTTCGATCTCACCCTTGAGGAAGTGCACGTTCGTCAGACCGCTCTTGCGCTTGTTCTCCTGCGCCAGGGCCAGCATCTCGTCGGTCATGTCCAGGCCGTAGGCGACGCCGGTGGGCCCGACGCGCCTGGCCGACAGCAGCACGTCGATGCCGCCGCCCGAGCCGAGGTCGAGCACGGTTTCGCCCGGCTCCAACTCGGCCAGTGCGGTGGGGTTGCCGCAGCCCAGCGACGCGAGCATGGCCGTCTCCGGCACGGCGCCAGCCTGGGCGGGGTCGTAGAGGTTGGACGTGATCGGATCACAGCCGCCGAGCGCGGTCGACGCGCCGCCGCAGCAGCTGCCGCCTGCGCCCTGGCTCACGCGCTGGGCGGCCTCGCCGTATCTCTGGCGCACGATGTCTTTGACGGGGGTGTTGGTGGACATGATGGTCTCCATGGGTAGATTGACGCGCCCGCGACGGGCTTTGGGCTGGGCGTGCGGGCGTGCTGATTCAGCATGTGGAACAGTCGGGCGCGGCCGTGATGTCGCAGGCCATGCCCTGGCAGCAATGCGCGGTGAGGTAGGCGAGCAAAGCGTTCATCTGCGCGAGCGAGGCCCGGTAGATCAGGTTGCGGCCGTCGCGCTGCTGCGAAACCAGGCCCGCATGCATCAGCTCCTTGAGGTGGAAGGAGAGCGTGGATGCGTGCACGCCCAAGCTGGCCGCCAGCACTCCTGGAATCATGCCCTCGGGCCCTGCACCCACCAGCGCACGGAATACGCGCAGCCGCATGCCCTGGGCCAGGGCGGCCAGCGCGGCGACGGCGGTTTGCTCGTCCATGGAGTCTTCCTCAGCGGCGCTCAGGCAAGGAGACCGGAGCGAAATAGCGCCGTTTGAAGGCCAGTGCCACGTGCACCAGCCCAATCATCACCGGCACCTCGACCAACGGCCCGATCACCGCGGCGAAGGCCACCCCCGAATCTATGCCGTAGACCGCGATCGCGACCGCGATCGCGAGCTCGAAATTGTTGCTCGCGGCCGTGAACGACAACGTGGCGCTCTTCTCGTAGTTGGCTCCCAGGCGTCGGCTCAGGAAGAACGAGAATACGAACATGATGACGAAGTAGAGCAGCAACGGAATGGCGATGCGCACCACGTCGAACGGGATGGTGATGATGAGCTTGCCCTTGAGGCTGAACATCACGACGATGGTGAACAGTAGGGCGATCAGCGTGATGGGCCCGATCTTCGGTACGAAGCGCGTGTGGTACCACTGCTTCGTGACGAAGCGCAGCATGACCACGCGCGTCAACACGCCGGCAATGCAGGGGATGCCGAGGTAAATGAACACGCTTTCGGCGATCTGCCCGATGGAGATGTCGACCACCGACCCGGACAACCCGAACAGCGGCGGCAGCACGGTGATGAAGAACCAGGCGTAGACGCTGAAGAAAAGCACCTGGAAGATTGAATTGAAGGCCACCAGGCCGGCGGCATATTCGGTGGAGCCTTTGGCGATCTCGTTCCAGACGATGACCATGGCGATGCAGCGCGCCAAACCGATCATGATCAGCCCGACCATGTATTCGGGCTTGTCGGGCAGGAAGATCACCGCCAGCGCGAACATCAGCACCGGCCCGACGATCCAGTTCTGCGCCAGCGACAGCAACAGCACCTTGGTGTCGCGAAAGACATCGGGCAATTCCTCGTAGCGCACCTTGGCGAAGGGCGGATACATCATGAGGATCAGGCCCAGCGCGATCGGGACGTTGGTGGTGCCGACGTCAAAGCGGTTGATGAAATCCTCGATACCTGGCACCAGGTAACCCAGGCCGACGCCCAACGCCATGGCGCCGAAAATCCAGACCGTGAGGTAGCGGTCCAGGAACGAGAGCTTCTTGGTCAGGGTGCTCATCACAGGCCTCATGGCAGGTCAGCGGTTGGAATCGTCACCGCATAGAACTATTCGATAGTTTTATTATTATAAAACTAATACCAGCGCTTGGCTTACCTTGTGATTCGCCATCTCCGGCTCAAGCCCCGAGAACTGCTCCCGAGACAACCATGAAGGATCCTAGCGGTAGCGCCGCGCGGTGAGCTGGCGCCAGGCGCACGCCAGCGCCTCGGCGGCGCGCTCCACCTCGTCGCGCGTGGTGCCCCGGCCAACCGACAGGCGCACTGCACCGGCCGCGCGCGCCGAGTCGAAGCCCATCGCCGCCAACACACCGCTCACGGCATCCTGCTCGGAGTGACATGCCGACCCGACCGACGCCGCGACGACGTCGGCCGCTGCGCCGAGCAGCGCGCGCCCGCTGACCCCGGGAAACGAGACATGCAGCGTGTTGGGCAGTCGGTGTTCCGGGTGGCCGTTGAGCTGCAGTTTCGGGACAGTGGCGGCCAGACGCTGATGCAAGAGCTCGCGGGTTGTGCGCATCTGTTCCGCGGCGGCGGGCAGCGACCCCTGGGCGATCGCGGCGGCCGCACCGAGCGCGACGATGGCCGCCACGTTCTCGGTTCCGGGCCTAAGTCCATGCTCCTGTCCGGCCCCATGAAGCACTGACCGGATCGGCGTGCCGCTGCGCACGTAGAGGGCTCCCACGCCCTTTGGCGCGTAGAACTTATGTCCGGCCAGCGTCAGCAGATCGACGCCAAGCTCGTTGACATTCAGCGGCAGCTTGCCGGCGGACTGTGCGGCGTCCGTGTGCAGCACGATGCCGCGTTCGCGCGTGAGGCGGGCGATCTCGCGAATCGGCTGCACGGTGCCCACTTCATTATTGGCGTGCATCACCGAGACGAGGGCAGTTTCGCTCCGCAGCGATCGCTCCAGGACGTCGAGCGAGATGCGCCCGCAGCCATCGACCGGCACCACCGTCAGGTCCCAGCCTTGTTCACGCAAGAACATGGCCGGCGCCAGCACGGCCGGGTGCTCGATCGCGCTGATCACGAGGTGTCGCCTGGTCGTCCCCAGTGCCCGTGCGACGCCGAGCAACGCCAGGTTGTTGGCCTCGGTGGCGCAGCCGGTGAAAACAATTTCGCCGGCCTGCGCACCGATCAGCGCGCCCACCTGATGCCGGGCCGTCGCAACGGCCTGCTGCGCACGGCGACCGTAGGGGTGGGTGCTCGATGGGTTACCGTACTGAGCCTGCAGCCAGGGAAGCATCGCGTCGAATACCTCCGGCGCGGTCGGGGTGGTAGCGTTGTAGTCGAGATAGATCGGGTCACGCATGGCGAGTTCCGTGTAATCGGGATTCGGGATGATATACTTATAATCTAATGATCGTTAGAATGTACATCATGGACAAGCGAAATCTCAAGGATCTTTTATACGAGCAGGTCGCTCGTGTCGGTAAAACCCTTGCCAATCCGAAGCGCCTGGAGATGCTAGAGATACTGGCGCAGGGTGAAAAATCGGTCGAAGTGCTGGCCGGCGCGATCGCAGTCGACATCAGGCTCGCCAGCGCGCACCTGAGAAGCTTGAAGGAAGCGCGTCTGGTGCAGAGCCGACGCGCCGGCAAGCGCGTCCTCTATCGCCTCAGCGGCCAAGACGTGGCCCTGCTCGGTGTCACGCTGCGCCAAGTCGCCGAAGAGCACCTGCTCGAATTGCGCATGGCTCTGCAGCAGATGATGGCCGAGCCCGAACGGCTGGCGCAGGTCGGGCGCGAGGAGTTGCTGGCTCAGGCCAAACGTGGCGAAGTGGTGATGATCGACGTCCGTCCGCAGGACGAGTACGACACCGCGCATCTGCCATACGCGCGCTCGATGCCGCAATCGGAGCTGACCCATCGGCTGGCCGAACTGCCCCGTGACGCCGAGATCGTCGCCTACTGCCGCGGCCCGTTCTGCCTGATGTCCGACGAGGCGGTGGCGCTGCTGAAGAAGCATGGCTTTCGTGCGCGCAAGACTTCCGACGGGGTCAGCGAGTGGCAGGCGGCGGGGCTGCCGGTGACGCGGCCGTAGCTTCGAAGAAGGATTGCAACATGACTTCCACCTTGTTCATCGTCAACGACGCGCCGTACGGGGACGAGCGTGCCTACAACGCGCTGCGGCTGGCCGGGACTCTGGCCGCCAGAGAGGGCCAGTCGGTGCGCCTGTTCCTCATGGCCGACGCGGTGGGCTGTGCCAAGAACGGGCAGAAGGTGCCCGAGGGTTACTACAACGTGCAACTCATGCTCGGCAAGGTCCTGCGCAGGGGCGAGGTCGGAATTTGCGGCACCTGCATGGATGCACGCGGCGTTGGGGAGGACGAACTGGTCGAAGGGGCACAGCGAGCCACGCTGGCGCAACTTGCGGACTGGACGGCGGCGGCCGACAAGGTTCTGGTCTTCTGATTCGCCGGCACCAGTCGCATGGTTCCCGAACTGGGTGTAATCGAGGGCTACTTCGGCAGGCCGTGGCGCCACGATGCCCGCAAGCAGGTCATCGCCCGGTTGCGACAAATCGGTTACTCGTTCTTTCACTATGCGCCCAAGGCAGATGAATTCCTGCGACGCCGCTGGCGCGAATCGCACCCGGACGAGGCCCTGGACGAATTGGCCGAGCTATCGGCGCATTGCCGAAGCCTCGGCATGCGCTTCGGCGTGGGCTTGAGCCCCTACGAGCTTTACCGCGACTTGGGGGGGGTCTCGCGGAAGGAGTTCGCCGCCAAGGTCAGGACGCTCGACGAACTGGGCATCGACGAGCTCGCGATCCTGTTCGACGACACCCGCGGCGATATCCCGGACCTGGCGGCACGGGAAGCCGAAATCGTGCACCTGGCGCTGGCCAACACCCGCGCGGGCCGCGTCCTCATGTGCCCGACTTACTACTCTGACGACCACATGCTCGACGTCACCTTCGGCGCACGGCCCAGAGGGTATCTGGAAGAACTTGGACGCCGCCTCGATCCCCGGGTCGGCGTCTACTGGACCGGCGAGGAGATTTGCGCCCGCGAACACAGTGCCGGCCATCTGGCCCGGGTGGGCGAATCGCTGGGTCACAAGCCCACGCTCTGGGACAACTACCCGGTCAACGATGGGCCGCGAATGTCGCGTTTCCTGCATCTTCGCGGGTTCACGGGGCGGCCGAGCGTGATCGGTCCGCTCGTCGCGGCGCACGCGATCAATCCGGCGCTCCAACCTCACCTGAGCTTGATTCCCGCCGCCACGCTAGCAGCCAGTTACCGCGAAGGCACGGCCTATTGCTACATGAGCGCCTTCCGGACGGCCGCACGCGCCTGGGCCGGCGATACTCTCGCGATCATGCTCGAGACCGATCTGCACGACATGCAGGACCGTGGCATCGATCAACTCGGTGAGGTTCGCGAGCGCCTGCGCCGACGCTACGCTGCGCTGGACCATCCGATTGCCACGGAAGTCGTGCGCTGGCTCGATGGTGCGGACACTGTGAGCGGCTGGGTCGAGGAGCTTGATCGTTCCTGAACCGTCACCAGACGAGTGACCTTCAAGAGACCATCGAGCGCAATATTGGTCTGAAGATACAGATTTCCGCTTTTGTGGCTAGATGGTAGCCGCTTCGTGCCGCAAGTCGTGAAACCGCAGTCCCACAATTCCGGCACGCTCGCTGACGCGGCGGAATGCGGCACTGCGCCCGCGCGAGTCGTAGAACTTGGTCAGGCGGCCGCCTTGAAGCGGGAGAAGATTCGACGGAACCCTTTGAGACGACGGAACAGCCGTTCGATCTCGTTGCGGCGTCGGCACATGGCCCGAGGTCGTATTCCCAGGCGTTGACCAGAGTACTCGACGGCGACACGAGCGCATTGAAGCCCAACTCCAGCGCCAGTTGTCGTGTTTCGTCGCCTTGGTAAGCCCGATCCATAAACAGGACCTACGCGGCTTGGGCTACACCTGCGGCGTCGAACACGCCTTCGAACAGAACCGAGCTCAGATAGCGCTCGCCGGAATCAGGCAGAACGACCACGATGGTCTTGCCGGCGTTTTCCGGCCGCTGGGCGAGCCGCGCCGCCACCGCCGCCGCAGCGCCGCAGGAAATTCCCGACAAGATACCTTCTTCGCGCGTGAGCCGATGCGCAAACTGCACTGCTTCCTCGTTCGTGACTTGTTCGATCGCGTCCACCAGAGATAGATCGAGCACCTCGGGCACAAAGCCCGCACCTATGCCCTGTATCTTGTGCGGACCCGGCTTCAAGGGCTCGCCAGCGCGCTTTTGCGTGAGCACCGGGCTGGCGGCCGGTTCGACCGCCACCGAAAAGATCTTCTTGCCGCGGGTGATCTTGATGTAACGCGTTACTCCGGTGATGGTACCGCCGGTCCCGACCCCCGAAACCAGGATATCGATGGCGCCGTCGGTGTCGTCCCAGATTTCCGGCCCGGTGGTCTTCTCGTGAATCGCGGGGTTCGCCGGGTTCTTGAACTGCTGCAGCAACACATACTTATTCGGGTCAGAGGCTGCGATCTCCTCTGCCTTGGCGATCGCGCCGCCCATTCCTTTCGCACCCTCGGTGAGCACCAGTTTCGCGCCGTAGGCGATCAGCAGCTTGCGGCGCTCCACGCTCATCGTTTCCGGCATCGTCAGGGTCAAGGCGATGCCGCGCGCCGCGGCGACGAACGCCAGGGCAATGCCCGTATTGCCGCTGGTCGGCTCGACCAATTCTTTGCCCGGGCCGAGCAGACCGCGCTTTTCCGCGTCCCAGATCATCGCCGCGCCAATCCGGCACTTGACCGAATAAGCCGGATTGCGACCTTCGATCTTGGCCAACACCGTGGCCTTGGCGCCATCGGTGAGCCGGTTCAGCCTTACCAGGGGGGTGTGGCCGATACTCTGCGAGTTGTCTTTGTACCACTGGGTCATGATTGTTTCCTTGCTGGACAGTCGGCCTGCCGCACATTCGATGCCAACGCAATGCGGGGTTCTCAAAACCGGGCGCATCGCGCCAGAGGGGGAACCATACCCAAGAAGCACGCGTGCGAGAACGAATCCTTAGTTATGGCCTTATTCCGGATTGGCATTAGCAAGCGGGCGAATCCGAGCAAGAGAGGCCTCAAGCTTCAGGCCGACTCTGCATAAGCGAACTCACATTGCTTCGTTCAACTGCATAAGGGCGGTCCGTAACCTTCCGGCAACGGCCTGATCGGGCACGACAAGGTTTCCCAGACGGGCTTTGCACTTCGATTTGGCAATCGTCAGGAGGTATCGTCTCCGCGGCTTGCCATGGGTGCAGGATTGGAGATTTAAACAACCGCAATCGCGAGCAGCCGCGCGGTGGAATCTGCAGCGCTACTGCGACGACAGTGACGAAGTGGATGTCGTCATTGCGGCGTCCTTCTGAAGACGGCTCAACCGGGAAACACCCCCGTCGACAGATAGCGGTCGCCGCGATCACAGACGATCGACACAATGACTGCGTTATTCGCCCGCGCGCTGATGTTGAGCGCCACGCACATAGCGCCGCCGGCGGAGATGCCGGCAAAGATCCCTTCCTCGCGTGCGAGGCGCCGCGTCGTCTCTTCGGCTTCGCCCTGGCTCACGAGTTCAACGCGATCTATGTTCTCTGGTGTATAGATCTTGGGCACATATTTCCTCGGCCATTTGCGTGTGCCCGGGATCTGCGCACCTTCCTTTGGCTGCACGCCGATTACCCGAACCTGGGGATTCATTTCCTTAAGATAGCGCGCGACTCCGACGATGGTACCGGTGGTCCCCATGCTGCTGACGAAATGCGTGATCTGACCGCCGGTGTCGCGCCAGATCTCGGGGCCGGTTGTTTCGTAGTGCGAAAGAGGATTGTCCGCATTGGCGAATTGATCGAGGATCATTCCCTTGCCATCGGCGCTCATTCTTTCCGCCAGGTCCCGTGCGCCTTCCATGCCGCCCAGCTTGGGCGTCAGGAGGATTTGCGCACCGAACGCACCCATGATCTGGCGCCGTTCCACGGACAGATGCTCCGGCATGATCAAGATCATGCGGTAGCCTCGGATGGCCGCGGCCATCGCCAGCGCGATCCCGGTGTTGCCGCTGGTGGCCTCGATCAGCGTATCGCCAGGCTTGATACTGCCGCGGGCTTCGGCCCTCACGATCATGGCAAGCGCCGGACGGTCCTTGACCGATCCGGCCGGATTATTTCCTTCGAGCTTTGCCAGGACAATGTTCTTGCTTGTTCCCGGCAAGCGTTTCAGCTGTACCAGCGGCGTTTCACCTACGGTTTCTTCTATCGTCCTGAAATGCGGGAGGGAACTCTTTTCCGCATTTCTTCGCGGACCGCTGGAGGCCTGGCTCATAGACTCAAAACGGAGCGGATGAACCGGCACCGGACGCCCCCCAAGCGAGGATTTTCGATCTGTGCGTTGAGATCCTGAAACACGCTGCGCACTTGATGCTCGGCGCAGTCCATCAGGACCTCAATGTCCAACACATCCTGGCAGTGCCGGCGGATGGTCTCTATCTGTTGCTCGAGCACTTTGCGCTCCCGATATAAGAGCCGACTACGCCTTTGATGCGCTGTCCTGCGCTCACGACTGACGCCCCTGCCCGGCCGAGCGGCCCGTTGACGGCCTTTGCAAGTCGGATAGGCATTATGCCCCCCCCATTTTAACGATGGTTGCGGCTGTGACAGGGGTCGCCAGGAACTGTGAGAGTCCGAGGCGGGCGACCCTATTTCCCCGGGGTGTAAAGCCGGTCGAACAATCCGCCGTCGGCGCAATGCTCTGTCTGCGCTTTCTGACAGCCGCCGAACGCAATGCCCG
>JAHYJF010000134.1 GCA_019428955.1 Burkholderiaceae bacterium | reverse complement strand
ACTTCGCGTCGAACTATTTCGACACCATGTACGCCTGCGCCGAAACCCTGATCCAGGCCGGCCATGCCTACGTCGATTCGCTGTCGGCCGACGAAATGCGCGCGCATCGCGGCACGCTCACCGAAGCGGGCAGAGACAGCCCCTACCGCAGCCGCAGCGTCGAGGAAAACCTCGAGCTGTTCCGCAAAATGCGCGCCGGCGAATTTCCCGACGGCGCCCACGTGCTGCGCGCCAAGATCGACATGGCCTCGCCCAACATCAACCTGCGCGACCCGGCGATCTACCGGATCAAGCGTGCCAGACACCACAACACCGGCGACAAATGGTGCATCTACCCGATGTACACCTACGCGCACCCGATTGAGGATGCGATCGAGCACATCACCCACTCGATCTGCACCCTGGAGTTCGAGGACCAGCGCCCGTTCTACGACTGGCTGCTCGACAAGCTGGCCGACGGCGGCTTCTTCACCCGCCCGCTGCCGCAGCAGATCGAGTTCGCGCGACTCAACCTCACCTACGTCGTGCTCTCCAAGCGCAAGCTGATCCAACTGGTCGACGAAAAACACGTTTCCGGCTGGGACGATCCGCGCCTGCCGACGCTCGTCGGCGCGCGCCGACGCGGCTACGTGCCCGAAGGCTTCCGCCGCTTCACCGATCAGGCCGGCGTCTCGAAGTCCGACGGCTGGATCGACTACAGCGTGTTCGAGGCCTGCCAGCGCGACGTGCTCAACGATTCCGCGCTGCGCCGCATCGCCGTGCTCGACCCGGTCAAGCTCATCATCGACAACTATCCCGACGGGCAGTCGGAAGACTGCTTCGCCCCCAACCATCCGCAGCAGCCCGACCTGGGCAAGCGCGCGGTGCCGTTCTCAAGGGAATTGTGGATCGAGCGCGAGGATTTCATGGAAACCCCGTCCAAGGGTTACTTCCGACTCTTCCCCGGCAATTCGGTGCGGCTGCGCTACGGCTACGTCGTCACCTGCAAAGGCTGCGACAAGGACGCCGCCGGCAACATCGTTGCGGTGCACTGCGACTATCTGCCCGAGACCAAGTCGGGCACGCCGGGCGCCGACTCGGTCAAGGTCAAAGGCAACATCCACTGGCTATCCGCCGCGCATGCCTATGAAGCCGAAATCCGTTTATACGACCGGCTGTTCAGCACCGCCCAGCCGGGCGCGGCGACCGGCGAATTTCTCGACGACCTCAACACCGACTCGGTGCAAGTCATCCGCGCGCAGCTGGAGCCCGCGCTGCGAGACGCCGCGCCGGAAGAGCGCTTCCAGTTCGAGCGCCACGGCTACTTCGTCGCCGACCGCGTCGATTCAAAACCTGGCGAGCCGGTGTTCAACCGCACCGTGACGCTGAAGGATTCGTGGAGCAAGGCAGAGAAATGAATTCCTGATATCGGCCGGGGGCGTACAAACCGGCAGCCAATAGCTGTCTCTCATGCAATGGGATATTCTGCGCAGTGCCGGCAGCCTCGACATGAAGCTACAATTCCCCCACCTTAATTTGCAATCTTCAAAGGCAGTTCAAACAGCGCCGCCAAGAATGCGCTGAACCAATGTCCAAGCGAATCGACCCGCGGCACGGCAAGCCAGCTTGATCGGCATAACTTGCGATGGCATTGGAAATTACATGCGGAGCTTCCTGAATGTTTTTACAACAACTTCACTTAAGGAAGACTCAATGAACCGCATCACAAAAGCAATTGTCATCGCACTAGCCACAGGTGCACTGCTGTCCGGCTGTGCAACTCCGCCCAAAACAGCGGTCAAGAAAACCTATGTGTCCGAAGGACAGAGCCTGGTGTTCGGCGGCGTCTACCTCCCCGATGAAAAAGAAGTGACGATTACAGTCAATGACGATCCGGTGTTAAAGGGCCGGTTCTCTCCTTTTACGCCCACCCAGAACCTCAACGGGTCATATAAAAAACTGCAGATTTCGGCCCATTGTTATTTTGGAACCGTTCTAGGGTCCCGGGGCGGAAAGGTCGGACTAATAGCCGGCATCGTCCAATCCGCTAACAACAAGTCTGCGGACAAGTGCGATGTGTCCGTGAATTCAAAACCGGCTGAAACCTTGTTCTTCTAGAAGGTTTAGTGAGCCAGCGTCGAGCATCTTCCACTCCGATCGGTTCGGCTTGATGCTCGCGCTTTGCATGCTTCGCCATATCGGGGGCAGTGTAAACGCCGTCTCTGAGCGCCCCCCAGTATCGACCAATTTCCTTACGGCACCCACCAGTAAGGCACGATGTGGAAGAAGATCGACGCCGAGAAGCTGACAAAGCCGATGGTAGACCCCGGACTCATGAGATGGCGACCAGCGGCATTAAGCTGAATAATCGGCTCCGGGCGCTCAAAAAGAGGTCGACAGACCGACGCGACTGTAAGTGCGGTCGTAGCGATAGATTTCCAGATTGGATTGGCGCTTGACGTATCCAAACATCAACTGGGGCGAAAAACCCCACCACCGGATTTTTCGGTTCAGCACGTCCAATTCAACACGTCCTTCGGTGTCTTTGCGAACAAGACCAAAAAACGGATCAGGCGCTCTGTATTTTGCTTGCTGTGCCTGCACCCGCATTCCGGTAATCCAGCCGCCGGGCCATTCCTGCGACACGCGTGCACTCACGCTCGGTTGCCAATAGCTATAAGCGTCCTCTGCTGACGAATAGTGCGCCAGCCCTCCTCCCAGTTCCCAGCGACGAGTCGGGTTAGGGATGAGCACCGCAAACATATTCAGTACGCTGAGTTCTCCATTTAGAAACCGCAAGCGGGGATATTCATAGGTTTTGACCGACGCCTCTCCAAGCCAGGCCAGCTTGGGGGACATAACCCATAGCCCTGTCGCGCGTGCAAGCCAACCTGTATATTGGCGACGATCCCGATAGGCCGACACATGGCCGCCAGCAGACAGCGTGATTTCATCGAGCCCCCACTCAAAGCGTTTGCCGAAGCTCGCCTGACCATACAAATTGTCAAGATCACGCCCAGGATATTCATAAGCCAAGCCATAGCCTTGGGCAAACCAGTCGGGAGCGTCAGGTAGCGGATAGTGCAACTCGGCTGCCGCCGCCACCCCCCATTTCAGATTACCCTGACTTGTATCAGTCAATGTATATGGAAGACCACCAATCATGACAACCTTGCTGCTGGTGATTTGCTGGGGATTGGTGTCACTGGCGATTTCGAGCGTCAGCTTCAAGGAGGGACTCCTCGCGCGAATGTCGCCCAGTTGTCTGTAGATGTTCCACTTGACCGCATCTGGCAGCGGAGCAGACAGCACCTGCTCATAGTGATATTTCGCCGCTTCGCGCTCACCGGAGTTTTGCAACGCGAGCGCCAATTCCAAACGCGGTCGGATCAGCGTGGGATCGCGTACAAGCATGGTGCGAAAGCGTAAAACCGCACGCTGATAGTCACCCCGCCGCATAGCAGCTACACCGGACAAAAACAGGGCTTCAAGCGGCTGAACAGGTTGAGCCAGCAGTGGACCCAGCACGGCTTCCAATTCAGGGTAACTTTCTGCGGCCAGGAGCTTTTGCGCTACTGAAAGCTGTGTTTCAAGATCAGATGCGTGCACAAGCAGAGGCATCATTACGCAGCACAATGTCGTGAATAATCGATTCATGGGAAAGGCGAAATAACCTGCGCCTTGGCGTGGGGTCAAGCTAATGGTTTGTTTATTTACTGCCTACAAAGACGCCGACATGGCCGTTGTCCGGAGCGCCAATCGAGTACACCCCACCGATTTCCTCGGCGGCGCGTCCGTAAAAGCGCCCAGTGGCGGTGCCGGCTCGGCCGCCAGCATCGGTAACTGTCCCACTGAAAAGATTAACGCTGGACGTATAGGACAGTGTACCGGCCATGTCCAACTGGGGGGTAGATACAACATTGGTCACATTTGTGTCCGCATTCGTGACAGGGACTACAGTGCCCGTGGTGGAAAACTCAATTGTGCGGGTGAAAAAATTGGTTTCAGCCTTCATGTTCGCCTGGCTGTGCCATTCTTGTGAACTCCCGCCGGCAAAATGCTCATATTCCTGATCGTTGGCAAGACCTCTCGCGAATCCGCTATATGTGGCCGTACCAACTGACGGGATGTTGTTCGGTTGCGTGGCGTCCCCAAACACAAAGAAACCCACCGTGACAGGGGGTTGGCACAACGGACTGCAGTTTGACCACGCACCAAAGGTTAGATAGCTGGCCTGATAAGGCAACGCCGAGGATCCCGAGATATCACCGGGAGTAGCCGGATCAGCCAACGACGTTGCAAAACCCATGACCTTGGTTCGAAGCCATTCTGGCGATCCCGAGTCATTGAACGCAGTTACAAAATCGGCGCTATTTTCGATGACCTCGCCGCCCGATCCATGAGTAATTGTCTGCGTGTTTCCACCAATGGCTGTATTGATGCCAGTGGTAGTGACCTTGGTCACATTCCCGGTGGTGCCATATCTGCCAATAGTGCCTACGGTGGCTAAGCTGAAATCCGGATCAATTGTGTGACCATCCACCGAAACATTACCCTGATTGTCCAATTCGGCCGCTGAGCTCACCGAGACACCAGCCGGCATTGTAGATTCTGTCGCTACCGCATTAGGAGCGGGGCCATTTAGAAATAATGCCGGGCTGCCACCCCCACCCGAACAACCAGACAGCAAAATCGGCAACGTGAATGCCAAATTGACACAACGGTTCATTCGTTTTTTCCTCAAGTAATCCATAACATGAATTGTTTCAACTTCCAAAACCTGCTCCTGAAGCGCAACTAAAAAACAGGAGTAACGCCGAAGTAAATTTGAGCGTCATCGCGGAGGCAAGAATATGCGTTCGAAGCCATCGGGGGACATAGAGCAACTGCACTACGACTAAAGTCGTAGTGGAAATGAATCATTGTTTTTTCGTGAGTGATTACTAGAAGCTGACCCCTTTGATTACTAAAGCGGATGGCATCGCTTTTATCATGGGTGACCTTGGTCAATATTTAGTTTCGAGAAGGTCACCACCGGGTATGAAGTACTCAATCTGGAAACAGGTTTCGCCGGATGATTTAATGCACCACGAACCCTTGTGGATACGTCTTTCCACATCCCACCCAATCAAAACCCCGTCATCCATGAGCCTGACTTTTAGGCGCAGGGTGCCTCCGTTTTCTCGAATGTAGTCGAGAATGCTGTCTGGAATACGCTCCGCCACTGGTACAGTGTAGTCGCCGATGATGGTGCCTCCTACCCAACCGCCCCCCCCTGCTTTTTGTTCAAATTTCCCTACTCGCCATGTCGCACGAATGGCCTTGGGGACTGGCATGGAGTTGTCGGTATAGGCCAGGGAACCGCCGCCTTTCGGGGCCAGGATCGAAGGTGTATCAATGACCCGCCCCGTATCGTTGCTGATGATTACCCCATGCTTAGGTGAGGTTGCATCAATCCTTAACACCAGCCCATAAATCCCGCGAAACTTCTTCCGCAAGCGTACATCTTCTGAGTCAGTGCTAAAGTTGCCACTATTAGCACTGCACGCCGTGAACATGGGCACGCTTGCAAGCAAGGTTAGTAGTTTGCGTTTCATAAAGTCAGGCTCTGGCGCGGTGTTTTTCATGCTTACTGTACCGTCAGGTTGGTAAGGCCATTGAACCGCCCCGGGTTTTGAGGAGGCTTCAACTCTTGAGAGAATGAAGCCATGAAGAGCAAGAAGATCACCCCATCACTCAGAAATCCGTCTCGATGCGCTCCTTGGTGCGCGGGTGGATGTACCAGCCCATGCGCAGCGGCTTGCCGTCGTAGATGTCCGCTTCCTGAAAATCACCGCCCGCCATGGTGTATTTCCCATAGTTTGGCCCCGTGCCTGGGGGACCTTGCAGATCCCAGCCCAGCAAAACACCCTCGGGGTGGATGCGCAGCTTGATGCGCAAGCCCAGCCTGCGCTGGCGCATCTCGGCCAGCAGCTCGTCGGGGATGCGCTCGGCCACCGGCACGATGTAGTCGCCGACCACCTTGCCGCCGGAGAAGGTGCCATTGGGCTCCATCGCGATCTTGCTCATGTCGCGCGGCACGTTGTTGCGCTGGGGATCGCCCTCGCGCCAGGTGACCCGGTAGAAACGGGGCACGCCGTACTTGGAGCCGGAGCCCATTCGAAGTCTTCTTTTCGGGCTGAAGAGAGCTGCGCCCGTGACACTTCGATTGTTCTCATTGAAAACGTCGACTCCATTGACTGGTTCGATCGCGTCCATCACAAACTCGTAACCATTGATATCGTGAAAGCGCGCTCGCCAGGCCTTCTCTTCCGGCGTCATCTTGGCTTCCAGGGTGCGCTGGTATTCCAGTGCGGGGTTGCCCGCGCTGCAGGCGCTGATGAGGCCAGCCAAGGCTGTGAGCATGATCGCGCCAGCGCGTCGTCTGGAGTACTGCTGTGGGGCCTGGGACATCGGGGCGCTCCTGTCGGGTGGGTAAACCTAGAAATCATCGCACGCGTCGTCGGCAAAGCAATAGCCCGCACCGCGCAGCCAGGCCATGTAGCCCACCATGTCCACCGTGCCGGTGATATTGGAGGTCATGCCGGCGTAGCTGCCTACCGTGCGCGGATTGTAGGTGATGTACGGGTGCGTGTCGGCGCTGGTCATGCTGTTGTTGCCAAAGCCCATGCTGCGCTGGGTGGCACCGCTGACAGCGCCGCGCACCTGTCGGTCTTCGGCGACGAGGCGTTCGGTGGTGGTCATGGTGCCACCATCGAGGAGCGGGACTTCCACCGTCACCACGGGCGAGTTGCGCGGGTCGCCGATGCGCAGCGCATTGCTCTGGTCGTGCAAGGCGGAGTTGCGGGTTTCGTTGATCGGTGGTGGGTTGTACATGGTGACGCCAGCGGCGCGTGCCTGCGCCACCATCCAGCTCAAGGCCACCAGCGAGAGGCTGTTGTCATCGCGGTAGCCGCCACCAATGTCGGCATGCGCGCCGATGAAGCCCAACTCGATGCGCACCTGGCCGGGCGTGCTGGAACTCGCGCCGATGGACTCCAGCGGGAAGCCGCCTTGGTGCAAGGCTTGGGGCAAGTTGCGCCGGGTGCTGTCCCAAAACGCTGCGTTCAAGGGGTACCCCAAAACGTTCCAGGCATAAGGCTGGCTGCGATACTCGTTGAGCGCCACGGCGTGGGCCACGTTCTGGAACGCCGCGGGTATGCCCATGCGGTAAGGCGCTCCGGTGCCCAGGTCCGTGCTGAGCACGGTGTCAAACAGGCCCATGAAGCGCAGATTGACGCGCTGGCAACGCGTGACTTGCTGGCCTGTCGCGCGGTCGGTGGCTCGGTATTCAATGACGCTCACACCATTGCGCAGCCTTTGGGCGGCGGCCACGCGGTTTGCAAACTCGCGGGCCTGCGCGGCGCCCCGGCTGAACCCCACGATGTCGATCTGCATCACCTCTTCGTTGTCGGCGGCCTCGGCCTCGTCGATCAGGTAGCTCCACATGCGCTCGATGCGCTCGCGCCCGGTGAAGTTGCCCCCGCGATCGGGCACAGGGCCAAAGCCAGTGGGCTGGATGTCGGCATAGGCCACGCCGAGGTAGTTGACCCGCCCGTTCTCGAAATGGATGGCGCCTACGCCGGAGACGTAGTTCGCATCTCCGTCGAGGTAGGCCCGTTGGAAGATATCCACGTTGGTGGGCGCACCGTTCAGGCGGTCGATTTCTCTGTCGTCGTTGGAATTGTCCGTGCCATCAAACGCAAACAACACCAGCCCATCGGGGTCGATGTGGGTGAGCGGGTTGAACGCCACATAGGCATAGGGGTTGGGGCCGTCGGGCGTGCCCAGGGGGTCGGGGGTGAGGTACTGGCCCAGGGCTGGATCGTAGTAGCGCTGGCGGTTGTAATGCAGGCCGGTTTCAGCGTCGAACAGCTGACCGGGCAGGCGCAGGGCCAGCGTGAAGCCGCTGTTGGATGAACTTCCCGTTAAGCGAATCTGTGCCTGCCCAAACGGCGCATAAGCCGCGCGCCAGACGGTCTGGCCCTGGGCGTTGGTGGCAGCTTCGGGGGCGCCCAGGTGGTTGGTGTGCAGCCAGACGAGGCCTTCGTTGCTGCTCAGCCAGCTCTGCACGATCCGCCCCAGGTCGGCGAGGAGTTGCGCCACGCCGGGTTGTTCTGGTGCCAGGCGCTGGCCCTGCGCGCTGTCGATCACGGCCAGCGGCATGTCGGCCAGGTAGACGTACTGGCGGGTGATGCGGCCCTCTGCGTCGAGCTCGGCCAGGGGCTGGCGGCTTTCGTCGTAGAGGGTGTGCGTGGTTTGGGTACCCGCAGGGCTGAACACCTGTTTGCTGTTGCGCAGGCCCCGGTGGTCGTACTGGTATTGCGCCAGCGGCCTGGCTTCTTGCCGCACCTCGAGCAGGCGGCCCAGCGCATCCCAGACGTACTCGCGGCTGCCCACCCGCTCGGGCTGGCCGTTGGCGTTGTAGGTGGCTGGGTTGACGCCCTGGATGAGACGGTGGCTGCCGCCCTGGAACTGGCTGCGCTGAGTGCCGGTGATGAGGTCGGTCTGTTCGGCGGCCCCTTGCTGGCTGAGCACGCGGCGCTGGCCGGCGTCGTAAGCGTAGCGCCAGACGCCTTGCTCTTTGACCGCTGCGCTGGTGAGGCTCACGGGGTTCACCGCGCCCGAGCGGTCATTTTCATCCACACCGGCACCACCTGCCAGCACGCTGGCCACCAGACGGCCTTGCACGTCGTAGGCGTGGCTGTGCTGGGTGTGCTCGCTGGGCAAACCCGCGCGCTGCTGGTTCAGCAACAAATGGCCCTCGGCGCTCCAGAGGTAACGGTGGTCGATCAGGGCTTGCGGGTCGGTGGGCAGACCCAGGGCGCCGGGTGGCGCGTTCTTTTGTTCGCCCGCTGTCGCTGCTGACATGGCTGCTGATGTTGTTATTGCCACGCCCGACGCTGCGTTCTGCGCATGGGCGACACTGATACCCAACAGGCGATCGATCGTCTCTTGCATGCTGCGGCTCACGAGCGTGGCCGGGGCATTGCTGCGCGCCTGCAGCGCCGCTCGCGGGATCGAGCGGCGATAGACCACGCGGGCCAGCGTGCCTTGTGCGCTGCGCTGGTACAGGGCTTGAATGCCGTTGCCGCTGGTGTAGCTGGAGAGGCCCACCAGATCGCGCTCGAAGCCATGGGCCAGGGTTTGCTCTTTGCCCAGCCAGCGCAGCCAGGGCGTCTGGATGGTTTGGCGGTTGAGCGCCACCACCTGCCCCTGCCCGTTACGCTGATAGACCAGGCGGCTGCCGTCGGGCAGGGTGCTAGCCAGCAACTGGCCCTTGTTGTCG